>NZ_MELG01000085.1:16785-20187 GCF_001767535.1 Acinetobacter sp. GWC1_38_13
CAAAATAAGACTTAATCTTGCTGCCATACGTTGTGCATGTGCTTTTATTGCAAATGTTTCTTCACTACACGTAAGCCCTGCAAGATAAAAAAGCGCAGAACAAGGTTTGCCATCTAAAGCAGCTGGTGGGAGATAAACACCAACGCGGCTTGAGCCTTTGAGGTGTTGTGATTCAAGTTGATAAATCCTTTGCTCACCCTCAAAACAACGATTTTTTTGCAGTAGCTGCATGTTGATCATCCTGTGTTTTTGTAATGTCTGTTGTTGTAATATTTTGAGTAGGGAATAAATATGGTTCTAATTGCGGCAGCATGAGTTCCATATTACGACCAATTGACCATTGTGGTTCAGATGGCTCAAAACCTTGTGCAGTTTCCCACTGTGTCACCGTTTGTTTGGCTTGTTCAAAGGCTTTTTTCATTGAAGACTGTTCACGCATCGCCAAATCAAAAAAAGCTCGACCGAAATAAGTATAATCTGCTTCATTATTACAGCCAAAAGAAGTCTTATCCGCTGCTGATGCGGTAATAATCAATGTTTCTGGAGACTGTAATGCTGGAATAAAACTTCCAGAATAGCATGCAGAAATTACAATCACTCGCCAACGAATACCTGACTTATCCAGAGTTTCACGTAACCATTTTGGATCGACCTGACCTAATTCAAGTGGTGCATTTTCTAGTTCAAAATGATTTTTTTCACCATGTGATGTCATATAAAGAAATAAAACATCACTATCACGATTCATCTGTTGACCGATACGGCGCAAAGCAAGCTCGATACTTGTCTTTGAAGCTATTGGTACTTCTAAACGCGTGGCAGGGTTATTGACCAGCATGATAGAACGGTCGACAGTTCCAAAGCGTGTATCAAACTGCTCTTTTATACGCTCAACTTCAGATTTAAAAACATCCACATAACTATCACCTGCAACACCTAAAAAGTACCAGTGACTTTGGGCAATGTCGCCATATTGGATGTTATCTAATGCTTGTTGCAATAAATTACTCTGAGCATAAAAGGCTTCCTCTGAAAAGCTTGGCGGAGTTTCTTCGACTTTCCAAATCGGTTGATCTTTCACCGATAATTGCCAAACCACCATCGTTGCAATCGTTGCGATAAAAACGAGAGCTCGCTCCCACCAAGGCCAATTCAGCGCACGTGAGAACACCCAAATTACAGCTAAACTTTGCCAAACAAATAAAGCCACAAAGAATGGTGGTAAAAAACCATTATAGATACTATCAGGAATGAAGTTTAGATATCCATTCGATCCTAAATACTGAATCAAGCACTGTAAGAGCAAAATATTGGTATCAAGAACCAACCAGAGTAAAGCAGGCACTAACATCAAACGTGCTTGGTTCATCCGTTGAGATAGAAAAATCCCGACAATCAAGGCAATGAACGGCCAAAGCGCATAGCCAATGAGACCTTGAGGGTTAAAATCACCTACTTGACCAGCTACTAACCAACTATATAACGAGTTTGTACAGCCACCTAAAATCCCCCAAAGGATCAGCTGGGTGATAGAGGGATGAACCACTTGTAATGAACGGCGGGACCCGAGGAACAACCACATTCCAGCAATTTGGTTACTTTTGAAATCATGCCAGATATTAATGGAGGGTTTGAGATCTATCATAGAATTCTTCGGGAGTATCTCTTTTTAAGCCTAAACTAAAAAAATATGCCAAACGTTATAGATTAAATGTCGCTTTTTCAAAATCGTTAATATATGCAACCGTAGTGTAAGCTTAGCAAGAATTTTTTAGCAATCATGCTTTTGAACTATATCACAAATTTTTACCGAGCATTGACCTAAGCCAAACAATCATCTGATAAAAAGACTCAAATTTAACCTTTTGGAAAATAAGCATCAAATCGACAAGCATCCCCTAACCATTGATGATCAGGATGTTGTTCAGCGAGATAAACTGCATGGCGTGGTCGTTTAACAATTACTCTTTTTGCAATTTTCTTAGCTAAATCGAGTAGTTGATCACCCAAATCCATTTCACCATCTTCGGGTAATAACATATGCAACAACTGCATTTGTTTTTTGACTTGTGCCTGTTTTTTTATCGCTTGCTGATTTTGATCACGCTGGGGAAACATCGGATCTAGATAAACAACATCTAGATATTCACCTTTCTGTGCTAACTCATTTAAATAGCAATTTGAGTCTGCATGTATAAGTTGAATGCGCTGCATAGTGGCTTGTAAAAAGGGGTCTCTTTCCGCTTGCGCCTTAGCATATTCGAGTAATACAAATAAAATTGGATGTCGCTCAATTAAGCGTACATTGGCACCCAAATGTGCCATAAGCAAGCTATCGTGTCCCAACCCTGCTGTAGCATCAATAAGTGTTGGTTTCTCTCCAAGTTGGCATGCCCTCGCTATCATTTCTGATTTTAAACTTGCTCTTTTTAAACGAGGAATTTCAGCACACCAATCGGGCTGCATTTTCATGCCATTTGCACTGAGACTTAAACCATCTTCATCCAATACCAATGCCATATCAGGATTCAAACGTAAAAATCTTGAGTTAATTTTCTCTACAACATGACCCTCAAGTTTTACATCTAGTTCAGCAAAACGAGCTTGAAGTTGCTGAAATGAGTGTTCATATTCTGCTTGATACCAACATATCATCCTCATTACCAATGCACCCAACCTGTCCACCATGTTGCAAGGATAAATACCCCAAAACCGATACGATAATACGCGAATGCCGTAAAATCGTGTTTAGAAACATATCGAATCAAGGCACGGATCACGATCAAAGCAGAAATAAAAGCAACCACAATCCCAACTGCAAGTACTGCTAAATCATTACTATGTAAATCATTTCGCATTTTATACATATCGAGTAAACCTGCACCCATCAGTACAGGGATCCCTAAGAAAAATGAAAATTCAGCAGCAGCTTTACGTGATATCCCTAAAAATAAAGAACCAATTATCGTTGAACCCGATCGTGAGGTACCAGGGATCAAAGCAAAACATTGAATCAGTCCAATCAACGTTGCTTGTTTAAACGTCAAATCATCCACTTCAGAACTGACAACTAAATGCTGGCGTCTTTCCGCCCAAAGAATGATAAAACCACCAACGATTAAAGCGATAGCAACAGTAATGGCATTAAATAAATACGCTTTAACCACATCACCAAATGTTAATCCAATGATCACAATAGGAATTGAAGCAATAATTAAATTTAGGCTTAAACGTCGACCTTGCTCCTGACCTTTCATTGCTCCAATCAAAGCACCCCATAATTTGCCCCAATACTCATAAATAACTGCAGCAATCGCACCGATCTGAACTGCAACGGCAAACATATCTCTTTTTTCTACAGTCCAAAAATCTAGCAACTGTCCAGACAAAATAAGATGACCT
>NZ_MELG01000085.1:20225-21781 GCF_001767535.1 Acinetobacter sp. GWC1_38_13
CAATCCCATTATGGCTGCTTTAAATAGCAATAAAAGATCCATAACTCACCTTAATTTGGTTTACCCTGATCAGCAATTTTTTTCCACGCATCATCACGTAAATAAACTGGCAAGGCATGTTCTGCATCAACCCATTTTTGTTGAGTTGCATAAACTCGTGCGATGGTTGCGATATCGTGCGCAGTTGCTTTGATATCAGCAACAGTTTGATTTAAGGTTTTAGATTCATCTTCTTGCATAAATTCTATGAGAGTTGAACCTGAACCAATTGGTGTAAACTTACAGTATTCACTAGCACGCTCATAAGCTAATAGTTTTTCTTCATCGATTGCTTGCATAATACCAAACTGATCTAAGCTGTAATTCGCAATGTACACTTCTTGCATTCGTGCATCTAAAACAGCAGAAACTTGTTTCAAACCCGTTAATCGATATGCTGCTTGAGCTAAAGCTTGTAAAGTGGAAACAGGTATAACTGGCAAATCATGCGACCATGCTAAAGCTTGTGCAACTGCAGCATTGATGCGGACACCACTAAAAGAACCAGGACCTCGGCTAAATGCAATTGCTGTTAAATCAGAAAGTTGTGTCTGAGTCTGAATTAAAGCCTGCTCTGTTAAAGGCAAAATGGTTTGAGTTTGTGCCTTTGTTCGCTCATCCAACTGAAAATAGAGTTCTTGTGTGTCATCAATTAGTGAAACTGAACACTGCTCATTTGCAGTTTCCAATGCAAGCAACTTCATGCAAAAACCTTGGTATAAAAGAGATGAAAAACGTCGAGTATCATACTCCACTCAGACATCATAGGCGAGCTGTTCTATTTTTATGGATACAAAAAAGCCAAGCATTCACTTGGCTGAGTTCATATCAATTAATCTAATGTGTTTTAGAAATTAAACGCTTCTAAATTTAGGAAGTTTTTAAAATGCTCGGCATAATGTAAGGCACTCATTCGTAGTTTAACCGCACCTTCATCATCTACAGTTTTAACTATTTTACCAGGTGAACCCATTACGACAGAATTATCAGGGATCACTTTACCTTCTGGAATTAAAGCGTTCGCACCAATAATACAATTCTTACCAATCACAGCATTATTTAGAATCACCGCATTAATACCAATTAAAGAATTATCACCGATGGTACATCCATGTAACATCGCCTGATGGCCAATCGTAACGTATTCACCAATATTCAATTCAATACCAGCATCTGTATGCAAAACAGCGTTCTCTTGAACATTCGAGTAATTACCGATTCGAATTAAACAGTTATCTGCTCTAACGACAGCACCAAACCAAACACTCACTTCACGCCCTAATTCGACCTGACCAATCACAGTTGCTGTCGGTGCAACCCAACCATCCCAAGGTTGTTGAAGCGCTTTAGGAGTAAATTCTTTATATTTGTACATCATTTTTTAAAACTCTACTTTTCAAAGTGAAATTAAAACTTAGCTAGACCAAAATTAGGTGGATTAACTAGAAATGGCCATTTTTTTTGATAGCCTAAACCGTATTGGAATAATGAAACGAGCATTCTTGCGGTGAGACCCC
>NZ_MELG01000085.1:21850-39804 GCF_001767535.1 Acinetobacter sp. GWC1_38_13
GTAAAGGAGGAGCATCGATTAATTGTTTTAATGGTACAAAGAAAATACGATCAATTTCTGAGGGCTGTGCAATAAGGTTTACTTCCGCAGGGATTAAACCAACAATTGGTTTAACAGACAATCCACTCCGCGCTCTTTGAATCGGTAAATCACCCAATAATTTAACATCGAAAGGATTTAGTGCGGTTTCCTCTTGAGCCTCACGTAAAGCAACAACAATATTGCTTGTATCGCTAGGATCACGTTTACCACCTGGAAAAGATACCTCACCTGCATGTTGAGATAAATGAATTGAACGACGTGTCAATAAAACTCTAGGCTGAGTCTCCTGCGTAATTGCAATTAAGACTGCTGCATCAGCTTGTTGAATTCGTTTGGAAAATCGCAACCGTTGTTCTAATAGCTGTATTAACGATCCCTCTTCCATGCTACTCATCCCTCTTTGAATGCTTTTCTTATCCACCAACATCATAGCCGAAATTTTACTGAGGAACATAGCTGATCCTAATGCGAATTCATAAAAATTCAGTTATGCTGAGTTATCTCTAGGATTGATGATAATTATGAGCTTTTGTGTAGCGTGTGGACATCAAACTGAAGCAAAAATTCCATTAGGTGATCATAAAACACGTCTTGTATGTACAAATTGTGGCAATATTCATTATGAAAATCCCAAGGTTATTTGTGGTGCTTTAGCCCTATGGGATGACAAAGTTTTACTGTGTCGACGAGCAATTGAACCGCGCTATGGGTTATGGACCTTACCTGCTGGTTACATGGAATTATTTGAAACTATGGAACAAGGTGCGGCTCGTGAAACACGTGAAGAAGCGGAAGCAGAAGTCGAAATAGAACAACTTTATTGTATGTACAATATTCCGCGTATTGGACAGATATACGTATTATTCAAAGCACATATTAAACAAGGTTTCTTTGGAGCAGGTGAAGAAAGTATTGAATGTCGTTTATTTGAAGAACATGAAATCCCATGGTCTGAACTCGCATTTCCAAGTGTTGAACAAACATTGAAACACTATTTTTCTGATCGTAAATCAGGAACATTCACAACTCATCTAGAAACGTTGGGTACTCGTTTAGACCATACGGGTTAAAAAAAAGACCGCTTAACGCGGTCTTTTTTATATTACGACTTAACTTTAATTGCCTTACATGCTGGGATAGATTGATCTGCAATCTTAATACTTACCGAACCAGAGAAACGTTTCGCTAATTCACGTTCTTCTGCTGTAGGAGCTACGTATTTATTTTTTTCCTCTGTGGTCAAATCATCATATAAACGATTATATACATCTACAAAATATGCATAAGTATTTGACCATGTCACTGTATTATTTGAGAAATTCGTTAAATTAATGCCCGTTGCTTGACCTGCAAGAAGGTTATTGATATTGATTTTCGCCCCAGTGCCTGCAGTTACGTTCAAGCCAAACATTACTCCATTGATATTTCCAAACTTAGGATTAGACAATATCGCTCTCACACTGATTGATTTATCATTCGTTGAAAATAATGTCGCTCCCGTTGTACCAATTCGGAACTGTTTTTGATCATTACTATCTGTGATTGAACCATCACTATTCACTGTCTTCACACTGCCACAAATACCAGACATATCTGTAGCTGTTGAATTCGCTTTGATATCTGTACGAATATCACCATCTTCATCAATGACAATTCCTAAATCAACTGGAGCTAGGTTTGCTTCATTGCTGAATCTGAATGTTAAAGTAGCATACAAAGGGAAGATATATTGCTGATTTGATGCAACATTATTTCTAGTTTTAAAAATGTCTTTAGCTAAATAACTCGAAGGATTAATCTTAACAATATCAACAGTTCCATTATAGTTAGTACTTGATATAGCCTGTTTCCATAAACCAAGATGAGTTGTGTCAACGGTATCCGTATCTTTGGCTTTAATCAATTGTTTATAAAAGTTAGTTGTACCAGGTATAGTATTTCTATTGATTAGCTTACCTTGATATATCAATAAGTCTTCAGCTGAATTATTTTCTGAAATTTTAAAACGTAAAGGTTTATTTGTATTTACTTGCATATTGATCGGATCAAGCCAATCCTTTTGCGCATCTACTTGTAATTTAATTGGTTTTACCTTTGTAATCAAGGTAATTGGAGCAACAACCAACCCATTCGTTATAGTTGCAGCTCCCTTCCATTGTTGACCATTACCGATTGTATATCCCTGTCTATCAGATAATAGAAAAAAACTTCCCATTGAATGCAATAGATTAGTGTCATTATCTACGCATTTTGAAGTCAATTCTTTATTACAACCGAAGAACCCATCTGGGCGGAAATTATTAACACTTGTACTTTCACCACCAGCTTTATATGCCGGTAAATCAGCTTGCCAAACACCCGTGTTAACCAAGTTTAAAAGACGAATTAATAGAGCATAGGCTTGGTCGTCAGAAACTTTTGATACATCTAACCAAGGTTGTAAAAGTGTAATATATTCGCCAGACAATAATTCATTAACACCAATATCTTTAGTGACATTCACTAATAAATCTTTCTTCTCTTCAGTAAATTCTATCGGTTGTATATCTCCAACTACATTGTCATTTCTTTCAACGCCCAGACTATGCATAATTCGAATCAGCGCAACAGCAACTCGAATAGTTTCATCATTTTTATCAAGAGAATTTGGCATCTTGCCAGTTAATGCCGTAGCGAAATCTATTAATCGAATATGTGGAAGAGTTGCTGTTTTTAACTTAGAAATTGTATCTAACTTAATCGTACCAAGGTTGATTTTTCGAGCTGAAGAACCTTGAATATAAAAACTTGCTTCATCCCCTAGCTTACATGCTCCAGTAACAATATTACCGTCTAATTTAGTCGCAAAATGATTGATTTTATCCGTACTACAATCAAAATTTATTCCAGAAACAGGATAATCAAGCACAAATTTCAGACAATCACTTGCTGACACGTCACAACTTGTATTAGATGTAACACCATCAACGCCTTGGTTTGGATCTTCATTTATTTTAGCACTTTCACCACCACAAGCTGTCATCATTGCAGCAATTATAGATAGGCTTAATGGTAATATCGTTTTTTTATTCATACTAAAATTCATCCTAATATTTACTGTATAACAGAGATTTTTATCTGTCCTTGATTTGAAAGCTCTTGTTCTGGTACATCAACTGCTGAGGCTAATGGTGTCATCATTACATAGTGTGCTGTTTCTGGGACACGCAATACACCTTGAATAGCAGCATGCTTGAATGTTGTTTCATGTACAGTTTCATTTTTGAAACCACTTACACCTTCTTGGATACAACCTTTTTTATCTAAGAAGATAACAAGTGGCCAATAATATACTGGTTTATTATTACTGGAAGCATAGGAATCAATCTGAATATATGTAATCGGATTGTCTAGTTCAACTAATTCGTATTCAAATTTCTCTTTTAGAGGTTTTCTTGGCCATAAACCAATATCTTTATTAAGACTAAGCTTTTTAATTGATTTTGTATAATTTTCAACAAAACAACGATCTTCTTCAAATGCTAATGCTAAGTCTTCTGGTGTTAATCTTACATAATTTGTAGAAAGTGTAATCGCTTTACTCGACTCGATTGGGCGACTCATTATGCGATCTAACATTGAGCGACTAACCCCTTTTTTACGCTCAATAGTTTCTAAACGTCCACTCCCATCAGGCATAGTATAAAAACGCTTTTTCCCTTCTAGATTAAATTCTTGACCTTCTAAATATTCATTATTTACATATGACACACCATCTATACTGGTAAAACCATCTTTTTGCTGTGCAGATGTATTGGACTCTTTTTTCAGTTCTTTATTATTGATTGGAGTAACAACTTTTGAATCTTTTTCTTTTTGATTTATATCTTTAGTCTTTAGTTTTTTAGATTCTAATGTTTGAACAGATTTCAATTCTTGTGACAATGGAATCTCAATTGTAAGTGTCTTTTGGGACTCAACATTTTGCTCAACAATTGCTGGTTCAATCTTTTCTATTTTACGCGTATTACTTATGTCACTCTGGATATTTCTATTTTGAGAGTTAGACAGTTTTACTGGCGTTTCGACTTTATTTTCAATAATTTTATTGGGTAAGGTCGATTCTTTCTCAATATTTCTAACCTGAGATTGAAGTTGTTGTGAGGTATCCTTTTTAGGCACAATCATTGGGCGTCCATCTGGGCCAATGATTGTATAGAACCCATCTGCATACACATTTTGTCCAGACACTATGCTAATACCAATCATTAGCATAGCGTATTTAGACATTTGAATATTTTTCTTAAGCATTACCATCTAGTTCTATAATTAATACCAAGTAAAGTGACTTTGGTATTTGTTTTAATATCTAAACCTGCGTACGGATTCAGTAAGATATTATCTACACCCGTTTTGTTCGCAAGGCTACTTGTATTGGCTGGAATATCATCGCGACTACGTAAGAAACCAATAGATAAATCTAAATCTGTATCTTGATCAAAGCGATAGCCTACACCAAGCCCAAACAATTGTGCGTTGTTGATCGGAACCATTGTATTTCGCTTATCATCAGGAATAGAACTTGTCCGTGGTTCATAACCGATACGTAGCTTTAAACGATCCGTGGCAGAATATTCAAAACCAATCCCCCAACGCCACGAAGATTGGAAATTTAAAGGTAATGCTAATGAACGATCAGTAACATCCCCAGATAATAATTTCGCGACTTTTAATAATGATATTTGTCGATCAAATTCAAATTTAAACTTATCCCATGCTGAGAAATCAGTCCAACCAATATCGAAATTCATTTGTAAATCTGGAAATATTTTGTATTTTATTCCTGCTTTAAAATGCTGAGGATATTTAAAATCCATCGCAACAAGACCAGATTCGATATTAGGTACAAATCCAGGCAAACCCAAAATTGCAGCAAGAATTTGTCCTGTAGCTGAAGAGTTTAATCCAGCGATTAGTTCTTGAGAAGCGTTCGCATTATTTATAAGGTACTTCCCTTTTAGACGCATTTTAGCCTCGCTTTGGTAAACCATACCAAAACTAAAATCATCTGTAGGTTCCCATAGCACACCTAAATTATAACTGGGACTCAAAGACTGTTCTAAGGATACATCTAAAGCACCCAATTTATTAAATGGATTTAGGCCCTCTTGAGCATTACAAATACCAAATAACAGTAAGTCAGTAATAATATCGCCATTATCTTTAAATGGACCACACACCACTTCATCGACCATACGCAACACACCAATCATCTCATTGGGGAAACGTAAATCTGTCTTCATCGCAATCGCTTGATAAGACATACCAAAAGAGGCGCCAATCGCTAAGTGATCATTCACTTGATATCCAAATGAAGGAGAAAGATAGGTAATACGTTCTAAAGCAACTTGTTGCCCCATGAAATTACCAGGATTACCACTTTCGGCACCAAAGCCAGCTACAAGTGGCGCATAAACTGCTGTTGCATAGGTAACTTTAGAACCAGGAGGTTTATAGGCTATACCCGCTGTCGGAGCTGCTAAAGGTGCATTAGGACCAAGATCAACAATTTTCTTGAGTACTGGAACATAAATACTGGCATATTCCACATCACCAGAAACAGTGCCTTTAAAATCTGTACAGATTCCTGTATCAACTTCAGGTCCATCATTACAAACTAAAGGATCATCTGAATAACCAAAAACGTTGTAACCTGCAGGTGCGGTAAAATCTCTTTTAATTGCAAAGTTCGCAAGAATACCTTGAACATCAGTTTGCAAACCATCGATTTTAGCAAGAGCAGCTGGGTTAAAATGAACGGCACTAATACCTGGTGGATCTGCGGTAACAGCATTTCCAAGTGACAAAGACCTAAGATCTACAGATAAGTCTTGACCCAATTGTGCATGAGTAAAATTCGAAAGTCCCGCGACTAGAATACCTATCGTTAAAGGACATAACTTAGGATATTTCACCATTGTGTCTCCTTAACGTAGTTTTTTACCAAAACCAATAATATCTAACGGGAATGAAAGTCCTAATGAAACATCTGGTGCATCTTCTGTTAAACCAATTCCAACAGTTCCATTCACGATTGTTTCTGGGGATACACGTACACCTAAAGCAAAAGAAAGAGTGGAACTACTTTGATCAGCTGATTTAAAACTTTCGCCTTCGCTAAAATAAAATTTAGCACCAGTATTAAAGCTTTGTTGATAAGACATCGTTAGAGATACATCGTAATTGAACGAGTAAGCAAAACCAAAAGCAAAACCACCACTTAAACCAGGGTCAAAACTTTCTAAGGTACGACTACCACGTAGTTGGTTTAGACCTGTCTCTTTGAGACCATAATTGGCTGAAACTGATGTAAATAAAACAACTGGATCAATATATTTACGTGTACTAGCACCAACTCCTACAGAGTAGTAGCCCTTACCTGTTGATAACTCATCAATTCCAATTTCATATGGGCTATCACCCGTTTTGGTCGATAAACTACCAAATAAAACTAAAGGTAGTCGCCCTTGTTTAAGTGGAAAAGGTTCCCAACGTGCACCAAATGATAAATCCCCCAAGCCTGCTGCAGTTTCATCTTGTAGTAAGTCTTTTTTTGCGATGAATGGAACAGATGCTGATAAAGTTAAGTTATCTAGTAAGCCATATTGAACTGTAAAAGTATTGGTTAATGTATGATTTGCATCTTCTTCAACACGAAGCCGAGCTAAAGTACTCGTACTATCATCAGTCGCTAAGTCAAGGCGACTATCGCGATAATAGGTATAGTCAATATCATAATAAGATGAGAAAACACCTTTTTTGATTAAAGAATACTGACGTTCATTTGAAGTGAATACTTCTTGTAAATTAGTTTCCTTAGTTGCATCACCTTCTTGCTTCTGCAAAGCATTTGCAGCTTCACTTGCATCATTTGCAGGAGTGGTAGATGTAGCTTCAGCTACAACTGGTGTACTTTGTGTTGCCGACTCATTGATTTGAGTCTGTTCTACATTCGCAACTTCAGTTTGGTCTTCAGCATAAAGGGTCGTCGCTATAGCACTTAAACTTAATGCTAATACACTCACATTCATCCATTGATTGTTCATTATGACATCCTACATCTATTAAATTCTGAGATTATTTACGCTTATAGTACATACGCATGTATGTAGTGATCGGTTTATTGTAGTTCTCTGAGTTTGGATCAGCATCAAGTACCCTACGCATTGTAGAGGCTTTATCAGCAAGTTTCTCAAACTTTTGCGTAGGGAATTGAATTTCAGCCAAAGCATATCGATTGACTGTAGCATCATCTACGTGGCGCATATCTTCATCTTTTAACGCCAATAAGTCCTTTCGATATTGTCCAGGAACATCTACGATAAATAAGGTATTGTTATCCCATACTTCTCGAAATCGAGTTTCATCAAAACTTATATTTCCAAGAGCTGGATCTGCAACATACACACGCCCATCTTTATAAGCTTTATAAACAACAAAATGCTTAAAACCTGCATAAGTTATCGGGACAATAGCTGGTTGCTTTAAAGCTGCTAAATCAGAGAATTCGCCACGATATCCCCCACTATTTAGACCTAAAGCCGCAACAAATCTCTTCATATCAAGTAGGGAGAAACTTCTTCTTTCAATGATTCGTTGATATTCACCGTACTGAAGCAAGCCACTCATCGTTTGCTGTTCAGTTAGCTTTAAACCACCGTATCCATTTAAAAGTGTCGTCAATGCCGCCGAACCACAACTATAGTCATATGCTTGACGTACGATGCCTCGAAACTGATCTTCAACTGCTGGCTTTATAACAACCGCTTCTCGATGATTACGAGTAAATGAAGAATTCCTAGAATCCAAAGTTTCAGTATAATAAACTGTTCCTTCAGGTTTTTTTTCTATTTCAAAGGCTTGCGTTGTAAAGTAATACATCAATGCAGAGCCTAGAGCTATCTCTAACATAATTCTCTTTTCTTAACAGCGGCATGATTTGCCTTATTCATTTTATTCTTAGCGTCACTGACACTACTTCCCTGTGTGATGAAGATACCGTTTTTTATAAAAAAAAACAGCTTTTTTTTAGCTTTTTTTGATGAAATGTTATTTCTTTTACATATCTTCGTGTATTTCAAAGGAAATATGTAACGACTTCACTTTCAAATAGAAAATTAATATCTAGATTAAAACCACTTTTCTTTAAAGATTAAAAAAAGCGCAATATATGCGCTTTTTTTAATCAACAAATCAACTTAGTAACCAGCGATTGTAATCGTAGTTTGGCCAAGTTTAAGACCTTGAACTTCTACATCACCAATTGAAGCATTTGTAGAACCAGTCGCAGCAGCACCTAAACGTACAGCTTTAACGTATACATCATTACCAGCTGTGCTGTTGTTCTTAATTTCTAAACCAGTGCTTTTAACTGAGATACCTAAATCAACATCAATTGCACCGCCACCAGCACCACGAACATGTAAACCATCAAGATAGATCTGACCACCACCAGCAGCATCATTGATACCTAGGTTAGTGATGTTAAGACCGCTTAGAGAAGATTTAACAAGAACCATAGCACCTTGTGGAGTAGCACCTAATTGTACGTTAGCTGCAACTTTACCCATATCCAATGTTAAACCAGTAAGGATTTGGTTCTCAGTTCCTGTAGTACCACGACGGATATTAGCAGTAGTTAAATCAGGAGCTGCACCAGAAGCACCAACACTGATTGCACCAACTTTAACTCGAAGTGCTGCAACATTAGCACCGATATTTAGGAATGCGCCGCCACCACCATTAAGTGTAGTACCAGCATCAGTATCAATTTTTAAATTAAGTAAGTTAGTTGATGCAGTGCCATCAAAGTTATCAGCACCAGCAGTAGCTTGAAGACCTAAACCAGCAATATGAATCGCACCAGCAGTTGCTTGACCGCCTAGATTTACACCATTAAACGCAGCAGTAGTAGCTAAACCGTCGTTATCATGTACAAACAGATCAGTTACGTAGATACCTCTCATCGAAGCAGTAGTAGGCGTTGTACCAGTCATAAAGGCTTCTAAATCAGCATTAACACCAGCACCAATACCAATATTGATACCATCTTGACCAGTAGCAGAGCTAAGTGCAGCATCATCCATCGCTTGCATAGCCATTGCATTAGCGCTAATCGCCATTGAAGAAACTAAAGCTAGTTTAGTAAACATTTTCATTGAGCACTCTCCCAAGAGCATTTATTTTTTGACTTACACTACTCTAAACTGTCCACTGTTGTTTTTTTCTTAAATGACAACTTGAACTTCCGATCCTTGAGTAGTTCGCTTAGCAAGTACTAAATTACCTGTTTGTTATTTTATGTTCAACTCCTGTTAACCGCTTTTTAGTAATAAACCGATAAACGGCATAAAAAATACACTACTGCATTACAACTCATAGTTAGCAATAAGATTGTGAATTATCTGTATATTTATAAGACCATTTTTTAAAAAACAAGTATACATTTCTCTCAGTTCTCCATTTATCTGAATGGATAAGATATTTACATAAATGTTAACAATGACACTTTTTGCCATTTTTATGCATTTAAATTACTGATAGTGACAATTTTTATGAGATGAATCACAATTACTGTTTAAATGATTTTCGAATTACAACCTGTTTTTGAAAAATTCCGATGATTTCTCACTATTGTAGTACAATTATTTCTTATAATTTGCATGTGTTATTTTCAAGTTTATGAGCCAGTTTAAGCAAAAACTCAATATTTCATCTCTATCAGTCTCTGAAATTCTATTTCAGTTGAGAGAGTTAATTGGTTTGGTTTATTTGCATGATCAAAACTCACCTATTATTAGTTTTTTGCCAAAACATTATTTAATCTTCGAAAATTCAACATCACAACAATTCACTCAACTTGAGTTAAACCAATACCATCAAATTACGCATCCTTTATCGATCATCAATTTTGCTCAGTTTAGCAAAAATCCAATATCAGCCATCGAATCCATGTCTTTTAAAGGTGGATACATCGGCTTTATAAGTTATGACTATTGTTCAAACTTATGCGTTAAAACTGCTATGCGCTCTCAACCCAGTCTTTTTTTAGGTGAATATTCAAGTTATCTCAAATATCATAATGGTGAATGGTATTTCTATGGCAATGAAAAAAATTCAGTAAACACCTATAATTACATTCTATCCCTTTTGTCTAAAAATAAATCAGATCAACTAGAATCATTATCTTTACAGGATCAATGTACACCTCGCTGGTCTAAAACCAAGTATTTACAAGCATTTAGCAAAATTCAAGACTATATTAAAGCTGGTGATTGTTATCAAATAAATTTAACTCAAGAGTTTACAGCAAAAGCGAAAGGCTCCTTACTTAGTAAATCAAATGATTTTTGGCAATTAACTCATGCACCATATGCAGGCTATGTAAAAATTAATGAATTCGAACTTTTAAGTTGTTCACCAGAGCTATTCATTGAATTTGATAATAAAAATAAAATTAAAACTCGACCAATCAAAGGCACCATGCCAAGACACCAAGATCCTGAACAAGACCTTATTTCAAAAGAAAAGTTAACAAATTCAAAGAAAGATCAGGCGGAAAATGTGATGATTGTGGATTTACTAAGAAATGATTTAAGTGTTTATGCAGAAACTGGTTCAGTAAAAACAACAAAATTATTTGAAATTGAAAGTTTTAATCAAGTTCATCATATGGTGAGTGAAATCACCGCGACATTAAAAGAAGAAGTTAATCCGATGCAAATGTTGCTATCAGCACTTCCAGGAGGCTCAATCACAGGGGCACCAAAGATTCGCGCAATGCAAATTATCGATGAGCTTGAAGAATCTCCACGCGGTGCCTATTGCGGAAGTTTAGGATATTTTAATTACGATGGTACAGGTCGCTGGAATATTTTAATTCGTAGTATTCAAAAAAATCAGGACAATCTTTCGATTTGGGCTGGTGGTGGAATTACTATCGCATCTGATGCGGAAGCCGAATACCAAGAATGTTTTGATAAAGTTTCTGCCATGCTTGATCTACTCAATACATGGCAGAAATGAAATACACTACTTCAAAATTAACTTATCAGCATTTCTAATGTATCAACTAGGCGCTGATTTTGTTCATCAGTACCAATCGTAATACGCAAAAATTGATTAATTCTTGGTTTGTTGAAATAGCGAACAATAATACCTTGCTCACGCAATTTTTCTGCAAGTTGTGCTGCATCGTGTAGGGAGTGTGTAGCAAAAATAAAGTTTGCTTTTGAAGGTAAAACATTAAAACCTAGCTCAGTTAGGTTAGCTACCAATTTTTCACGACTTGCAATGACTTTTTCACATTGTTCTTGAAAATAGTCTTGATCTTCAAAAGATGCTACAGCTGCAGCAATTGCAAAACGGTCAATTGGGTATGAATTGAAACTATTCTTAACCGCTTCAAGTGCAGCAATCAAATGGGCTTGTCCAATTGCAAATCCAACACGTAATCCAGCCAGTGAACGAGATTTGGAGGTTGTTTGACATACAACCAAATTCTCATAACGACTTACAAGTTCAACCGCTGATTTTGCTCCGAAATCTACATAAGCTTCATCAATAACTATCACACGATTTGGATTAGCTTTTAACAATTGTTCAATTTTGTCCAAATCTAATGCAATACTCGTTGGTGCATTTGGATTAGTGATAATGATGCCACCATTTTCCTGTTCATAATCTGAAATATCTATTTCAAATTTTTCATTCAATGGAATTTGCTTTGTTTGAACACCAAAAAATTGACTATAAACTGGATAAAAACTATAGGTTATATCTGGATATAGAATTGGTTCTTGCTGAATGAAAAATGCTTTAAAAATATGAGCAAGCACTTCATCAGAACCATTTCCTACGAAGACTTGGCTAACATCAACATTTTGTTGTTTAGCGATTGCTTGTTTTAAAGCCGTAGCATCTGGATCAGGATATAAACGAAGGGCATCAGCTTGATGAGTCAAAACAGCTTGCACTGCATCAACCACTTTTGGTGATGGTGGATAAGGATTTTCGTTTGTATTCAGTTTCAATAAATTCTGTATTTTTGGTTGTTCACCAGGTACGTAAGGCTCTAAATCACGAACCTCAGGACTCCAAAAACGCATTTGTTCAAGTGTAAATGCCATTTTATATACTCTCAAAACTCTCTAAAAAGGGACTTTATCAGCCCCCTATATTCGTGGGTTAGCTATTGATAACGATAACGAGCTGATCGAGCATGTGCATCGAGATTTTCTTCCACCGCCAATATGTCTGCTGCTTTTGCTAAGGTTTTGACACCTTCTTTTGAGCACATAATTAAGCTTGAGCGTTTCTGAAAATCGTAAACACCAAGCGGTGAGGAAAAGCGAGCTGTACCAGATGTTGGTAGGACGTGATTAGGCCCCGCACAATAATCACCTATTGCTTCAGGAGTATAGCGCCCCATGAATATTGCGCCCGCATGACGTATTTCTTGACTCATCAACTCTGCATCATCTAGACATAACTCTAAATGCTCAGGAGCAACTCGGTTGATAAGATCAACTGCTTCTGCACGATTCTTCACAAGCACTAATGCGCCACGATTTTCAATAGAAGTTCGAGCAATATCTGCCTTTGGCAGTTCGTTCAAATGCTTTTCAATTGCAATTTCCACAGCATTTAAAAGATTCTCATCAGGCGTAATGAAAATTGATTGAGCCACAGTATCATGCTCTGCCTGAGACAATACATCCATTGCCAACCATTCAGCATTATTTTCACCTTCAGCATAAACAAGAATTTCTGAAGGACCTGCGATCATATCAATGCCCACTTGACCGAAAACTGCTCTTTTAGCTGCGGCAACAAAGCGATTACCTGGCCCAGTAATTTTATCCACCGCTGGTATTGTTTCAGTACCATAAGCCAGAGCTGCAACAGCTTGTGCACCACCTATTGTAAAAACTCGGCTCACACCAGCTAAATATGCTGCTGCTAATACCAATGGATTAAGTTCACCATTGGGTGCAGGAACAACCATAATAATTTCAGGTACGCCAGCAACATGGGCTGGTAAAGCATTCATAAGTACAGACGATGGATAAGAGGCTAAACCACCAGGTACATAGATCCCAACACGATCAAGTGGAGTGACTTTTTGACCTAATGTATTTCCCAAATCATCAACATAAGTCCACCCTTCTTGCTTCTGAGCTTGATGAAATGAACGAATTCGTTTTGCTGCTAACTCAAGTGCATCACGAGTTTCAATGGTTAAACCCTCAAAAGCGGATTTGAGTTGTTCTTGGCTGAGCTCTAAGTCTGAGAATTGATGCGCAGGATGTCGATCGAACTGTTGCGTTAACTTAAGTACATGCTGATCACCGTGTTGACGAACATCGGCAATAATTTGGTCTACGGTTTGTACTAATTGAGGATCATTTACAGTTTCAAATGCTAATAGTTCAGCAAATATCTGCTTAAAATTTTGATCCTGAGTCGATAAACGTCGCATCAATTTACCCACAAGGCGAAAAAGAGAAGAATAAGTTTACTCTTTTTCGAAGTCCTTGTGGGCATCATATCAACATCTATCACTCAGTTTTCATAGGAAATCACGTTTAACGTGATTGGACTGCTTGTTCAAGTTGAGTCAAAATTGGATTTAATAAAGCTTGTTTCCGTTTAAAACTCGCTTTATTGACAATAAGACGCGAAGAAACTTTACAAATCTCTTCTAATGGCTCTAAACCATTGGCGCGTAAAGTATTACCCGTATCAACGACATCGACAATATAATCACCCAAGCCTACTAATGGCGCAAGCTCCATTGAACCATAGAGCTTAATCACATCAACTTGTTCACCTAAGCTCGCATAATATTGACGCGTCAAATTGACATACTTGGTTGCAATCTTCAAACGTCCTTTCGGACGTTCCATTCCAACTTTACCAGCAGTCATTAATTTACAATTGGCAATTCTTAAGTCAAGTAACTCGTACACATGTTGAGCTCCATGTTCCATTAATACATCTTTACCCGCGACACCAAAATCTGCTGCACCGTTTTCCACATATGTTGGCACATCAGAAGCACGTAAAATCAAAATACGTACTTTCTTATGTGTGGTTGGGAAAATCAATTTACGAGATTTATCAGGATCTTCAAGTAAATTTATGCCTGCATTTTCAAGTAATGGCAATGTTTCTTTTAAGATACGACCTTTACTGAGTGCTAAAGTTAAACCATGATCAAAATTACCCATTACATCAAAATTCGGATCATCGTTTCTTAAGTCATTCATCCTTTTACTCGCTTAATCTGAGCGCCTAAACTTTGCAATTTTTCTTCAACATGTTCATAGCCACGATCTATATGGTAAATACGATCAATTAGTGTTTCACCTTCTGCAACTAAGGCTGCAAGCACTAGTGAAAATGAAGCACGTAAATCTGTAGCCATAACAGGTGCAGCCTGAAGTGTTTCCACACCAGTTACGATCGCATCATGGCCTTCTACCTGAATATTTGCACCCATACGTGAAAGTTCAGGGACATGCATAAAGCGATTTTCAAAAATTGTTTCCGAAATCGTCGCAAAACCACGACCGATTGCATTCACGGCCATGATTTGAGCTTGCATGTCAGTTGGAAATTCCGGATGAGGCAATGTTCTAAAACTAACAGCTTTAGGACGTTTCCCTTGCATGTCTAGTTCAATCCAATCATCGCCACGAGTAACTTCCGCACCCATTTCTTCGAATTTATCTAATACAGCTTCTAATAATGCTGGATCTGTATGCGTCGTTTTGATACGACCACCAGTGATCGCTGCAGCAGCTAAATATGAACCAGTTTCGATACGATCCGCTACGACTGCGTATTCACAACCATGCAGACTTTCAACACCAGTTACTATCAAAGTGTCTGTATCAAGTCCTTCAATTTTTGCACCCATTTTAATTAGCATTTGGGCGAGGTCTGTAATCTCAGGCTCTCTAGCAGCATTACGAATTGTGGTAACACCATCTGCTAAAACAGCAGCCATCAAGATATTCTCTGTACCACCCACGGTCACCATATCAAAAACGACTTCACCGCCTTTTAATCGACCATCAACTGAAGCATGAACATATCCATTTTCAACTTCAATATGTGCACCTAACGCTTCCAAAGCTTTTAAATGCTGATCAACTGGACGTGAACCAATTGCACAACCACCTGGTAATGATACTTTTGCGTTACCATAACGTGCTAATAATGGACCTAATACTAAAATTGAAGCACGCATTGTTTTCACAAGTTCGTATGGTGCAAATTGATTATCTAATGTTGATGCATCAGCACGAACCGTATCCCCTTCATAGGTCATGGTAATGCCAAGACCCGCTATTAATTTAACTAATGTATTTACGTCTTTTAAGTTTGGCACATTGGTTAAAGTAGTCGGAGAGTCCGCAAGAATCATTGCAGCGAGTAAAGGTAAAGCTGCATTTTTAGCACCAGAAATGCGTACTTCACCTTCGAGCTTAACACCGCCAGTAATTAAAAATTTATCCATTAATATTTAAGCTCCGAAAAGGCTTGCTTTACGCCATTCGTCTTTAGTCATTGCACGAATAGTAACTGCGTGAACTTCACCACTCGCGATATAAGAATTAAGAGGTGCATATACGGCTTGTTGACGTGTAAGAGTTCTCTTTCCTTCAAATTGATCATCTACAATACGAAGGTCGAATTTTCCAGCTTGTCCACTCACTGCTACTTCTGCTTCAGGGAAAGCTTCTTTTAAAATTTGCGTGAGCTGTTCACTATTCATTACAAGACCTCTTATACAGCCAATGGTGTAAAACCGCATATTTTACTATAACTTTTTCACATTATTCAGTAAGCAGTTTCTTTTTTTAAAAATAAAAAAAAAGAGGCTATCAAAATTAGCCTCTTTCTTAAAAGTAATTTAACTTAAAACAACCAACTCATGTTGGTAAGAACATTGCATTTTTCTATGTTTAGCAAGCTGTCTTTTTAATTTTTCTGTCAGTTTTTTTATTGAAGTATACATATCATCTGCTGTTGCTTGAGCAAACAGCTCAACCCCTGGTAAACGTATGATGGCCTCAGCTATATGATTGGCACTCCCCTTATGCGAACGCTTATCGATTTGATGATCTTTCGCTAGTTTAATTTGCATACTGTTTACTTGATCAAGATGCTTAGTCATTTGACTAAACTTTTCTTTTATATTTTTTTCAATTGCTGGTGTAATGGTTAAATGGTGTCCACGAATTGTTATTTGCATAATTCTATCCCTCACCTTTTCTTAGGATTCAAGAAATAACTAAAACAAATTAATGCACATGAATGGTTCAGTATCCATTAAATCATTTCAGTGATCTCTCTAGTGACTATTAAAAAAATTCATTATTTCGTCATAATGAGCTATTAGAATAGTCACACCTTAAATTTTAGATCAAGACTTTTCTTTCAGAAGATGAAGGAATATGTAACGATTCTCTATATTTTGCGACTGTTCTACGAGCAACCTCAATCCCTTCTTTTTTCAACATCTCTGCTATTGCATTATCTGACAAAGGCTTACGTGGATTTTCATTAGATACGAGCTTTTTAATCATGGCACGAATTGCAGTCGAAGATGCCTCCCCACCAGAAGTTGTTCCAACATGACTTGAAAAAAAGTATTTCAATTCAAATAACCCACGGGGTGTAAGCATATATTTATTGGTTGTCACACGAGATACTGTTGATTCATGTAGTTCAACTTCTTCTGCTACATCACGCAAAACTAAAGGCTTCATTGCTTCAGCACCTTGCTCAAGAAATGCTCGCTGATGTTCAACAATACAAGTCGCAACCTTCAATAATGTTTTATGACGCTCATCTATACTCTTAATGAAGTTCTTTGCTTCTAACATTTGATTGCGTAAATAAACATTATCGTCACTTTGATCTGCTCGACGAATCATATTGGAATAAAATGAATTAATCCGTAATTTAGGCATTACATCCGGATTTAATTGTACATTCCAATGCTGATCTTTCTTTGCGACAACGACATCAGGTACCTGATACTCTGATTCTTGTTGATCAAACTCCAACCCAGGATAAGGCTTTAAGGTTTTAAGTAGCTCAATTGCATTAGTAAGTTGTTCTTTTGATAATCCAGTTTGTTTCAATAATTTATTTAAATCATTAGAAATCAGCAGTTCATAGTAATTTAAAAGCTGCTTTGCTTCGGCTAAAAAAGGAGTCTTGTCTTTAATTGTTTCTAATTGAATTTGCAAACATTCAGCCAAACTTCTTGAGCCAACACCTATCGGCTCTAAACGTTGAATATGTTTTAAGACAACAATAACCTCATCTTCTTCAACATCTTCGTCGTTATCAACCTCTCGTAACAATTGATTCACAGCAATTAAAATATCTGTCAAATCAGCATCTAGAAATCCCTTATCATCCAAAGAGTCTACAATACAATAAGCAATCAGCTTATCCACCCTAGAAAAATGCAAAAGATTAACTTGTTCTAGAATATGTTCTTTTAAACTAAGGTGAATTTGTCTGTTATCTTCTCTTTCTTCATACTCTGGTGTAGCAAGTGCGGTGGATTGATGCGTATAAATATCATCCCACTCTGTATCAACGGGCAAATCATTTGGTAAATGATCTGCATTCAATTCAGATGTTAAATCTTTATTTTCATTAGCTTCAACACTATTTAAACTTTCAATACTATTATTATCTTCAATTTTTTCGAGCAATGGATTACTATCAAGTTGAATTTGTATCTCTTGCTCCAACTCCAAACTAGAGAGTTGTAAAAGTCGAATTGCCTGCTGCAATTGAGGAGTTAACGATAAATTATTCGCTACTTTCAACCCAACAGATAA
>NZ_MELG01000086.1:0-8309 GCF_001767535.1 Acinetobacter sp. GWC1_38_13
GTAATAATTTATAAAAGGTTTGCTGAATAATTTCTTTATTCAAGATATCCATTTGTGTCGCATTTGAGTGATTCATGGTACTTGCTCCACTAGATCTTTACAGATAAATAATCAGCAATTGGTCCAATCACCAACACTGGCATAAATTGCAATAGCGTTAAAATCAGTACAATTCCGACTAAAGTCAGCGCAAATGTAGGCGACTCAATCTGTAAAGAACCCTTGGTCTCATCTGCTTTAGGTTTGGTTGCAAGACTGACTGCAATTAAAACTGGAATGATCAGTACGCTATAACGACCTGCTAATAACGCAACACTGGTGCTTAGATTCCACCATAAAGTGTTGTCGGCTAAACCTTCAAAACCAGAACCATTATTGGCAAACGCAGACACATATTCATAAAAGACTTGGCTAATACCATGCGATGCAGGGTTTGAATTTCCTGTTAAAGATGGGAAAGCGATGGCGATTGCAGTTAAACCAAGAATCAGCACTGGTTGTAAAAGAATGACCAATGCCAATAACTTAATTTCAGTGACTTCGATTTTTCGTCCAAATAATTCAGGCGTGCGACCTGTCATCAAACCCGCGATAAATACAGCTAAAAATAGATAAATAAAGAACTGTAATAAACCACAACCAATCCCCCCCCAAATGGCATTGATCAGCATATTGCATAGATCAACCAAACCCGTTAATGGTGAAGCTGAGTCATGCATCATATTGACCGAACCATTATTTACCTGTGTGGTTAAACTTCCCCATAATGCAGAGGCTTCAGCTCCAAAGCGGACTTCTTTACCTTCCATTAACGCCGTATTTGGGATTAAAGATGATTTTTCAGCCCATAATATGAATACGGTAGAAACCAATGACATCAACAACATTGTGCCCAAAATCATCCACATTAATTTTTTGCGTTGCACAAAACGACCAAGCATAAACACAACCGACATTGGAATCAGTAAAATCGCAAGCATCTCCAGCACATTCGATAATGGCGTTGGATTTTCTAAAGGCACACTACTGTTTGGACCATACCAACCACCACTGCCTAATTGCTTGATCGCCACCATCGGTGCAACAGGTCCAAGAGGAATATGCTGGGTCTGAACTTCAGTGCTTCGATCTAAAACTTGCGCAGTTGGACCAGCAGAAAGTGTAGATGGCACACCTTGAAAAGTCAGTAATAGAGAAAAAACTAAACCCAAAGGAATAAAGAATCTGAATAATGGTCGGATCATATCCATCCAATAATTTCCAAGATTAATCTGTGACGCATTTTTGGATTTAATATTTTCCAAAGCTTGATCTTTGGGCTGTAAAAATAAAGCTCTTAACATGGCTGTTAGTAAAGCCAAACCCATAATTGGAGATAAATATTGCCAACCAATAATCACTGTCATTTGCGACAGATAAGACAATTGAGCTTGTCCTGAATAATGCTGCTGATTGGTATTGGTTAGAAATGAAATCGTTGTGTGTACTGCTAAATCCCAATTCATATTTGGAATACGATCTGGATTCAAAGGTAACCAAGCTTGCGTCATCAAGATCGCTATACTTATACCCAACAACAAAAGATTACTGAGGATAAATGCACCAAGATATTGTCGCCAATTCATACCCACTTGTTTCACGTTCAAAATGGAATAAATTGGTTGTTCGATCCATTTAAAGAAACGATCGCTTCTCAATGGTTGAGCTTACATCACATCTGCAAGATAGCGTCCTAATGGATAGGCTAAAATCAATGCAAGGATAAATACGGAAATAAATTCCCACATAGCACATGCCATTTAAAAAATAAGTCAGCACTAGTATGGAAATTGACTGCGTAAATTCTCTATGTTAGAAAAAGTGAACCGCGTAAATTTTCTGTAAAATTTATATGAAAAATTATTTGATCAGAGAAATTGCACATATATGACAAATTTTGTAGATAGAATCTAATTTTTTACAAAAAATCTTTGACCTAATAAAAATTTTTTTTGCAAAAATGCAATTATTTGAGTACAAAAATTCAAACTAATACTTTATATATTTCATCATATTATCAATAAAAACACATATGTATATAATTATTTATAGCATTTTTTTGTTAAATTTCATGTAATCAATCGTACTGGGTAGTTCATTTAGAACATTTACTCTTATTTTAATTATGGTATTTTTGTTACATGAGGCTATAGCCAATCATAGTTTCGTCAATACTTAGAATCTTGAAGTTCAAGGAAAGATTTAAAATGAAATTAAAATATCTTAGCAATGCCATGATCTTAGCAACGCTACCTGCAACTGGAGTTTTTGCAGCTGCACTAGATCGCTCTGGTCAATCAATTTCTGCTTTTTTACAACCAGGTAACTACTTCGAAGCTGGTCTTTCGGTTCTCGACCCAACTGTAGAGGGTAAAGATACATCTGGTAATAAAATTGACGATATGGCTGGCGACTATTATTTTCCTAGCGCAGCTTTAAAATTACAACCAACAGAACATTTCTCATTTGGTCTTTTGTATGACCAGCCTTATGGTGCTGATGCAACTTACACTGGCACTAATAACTTTGTTTCAAATGCTACCAATACGATTCTTCCGCCTGCAACTTTGGCTGGTTTGCGTCAAAATACAATTGATGCACAAATCGCAGCAAATCTTCAGCCTGCAATTAATGGTGCTCTAGCGGCTAATTTGACTAATGGCGTAAATGCTCAGGTTTCTCAACAAGCTGCTCAATTAGTTGCTGGTGGTCAAGCACCTGATCAAGCAACCGCTGAACAGGCTGTTCGTGCTAATGCGAATGCTATGGCAGCTATCACCGCTGGTGTAACCAATGCGATCACGACAGCTGCAACAACTGCTGTAACTAACAACGTAACTGCTGCTGTAGACGCTGGTTTAGCTGGTGCAAATGGTTTATTAGGTACAGGAAGCACTTCGGTGGAAGTAGATAGTCAAAATCTAT
Organism: Acinetobacter sp. GWC1_38_13; assembly: GCF_001767535.1. Taxonomy (NCBI): domain Bacteria; kingdom Pseudomonadati; phylum Pseudomonadota; class Gammaproteobacteria; order Moraxellales; family Moraxellaceae; genus Acinetobacter; species Acinetobacter sp. GWC1_38_13. The sequence continues at coordinate 2,965 of NZ_MELG01000086.1, forward strand.
CTTTCATCGCTGGCTTCCAACCAAACAAAAATTGGAATATTTACGGTGGTGCGGTTTACCAAACCATTAAAGGTAAACTTGCTCTGCGTGGTCAAGCCTACTCTCTTTACAATGGCTACGATGCTGATATTCCAGAAGATGGTGCTCTTGGCTGGTTAGCAGGTGTGTCATACCAAATTCCAGAAATCGCACTTAAAGCATCTGTAACTTACCGTTCTGAAATAGACCACGATGTCAACATTAATGAAAGTATCCCAACGCTTCCCGCATTAGCGCTATTGGGGCCAAGTGGAGCTGCTGCTGCTGCAAATATTGCCGCTGCAAGTGGTGAGACTAAAATCACGACCCCACAATCTGTTAACCTTGATTTACAAAGTGGGATCATGGCGGATACTGTTGCATTCGCGAATGTTCGTTGGGTAAATTGGAAAGATTTTTCAATTCGCCCTTACAAATTTGGTTTAGTATCTGAAGCAGTCGGTCCACTTGTTAACCGTCCAAATGGTTTTAACCTTGTTGAATACTCGGATGACCAATGGTCTGTAAATGCGGGTGTGGGTCGTAAACTTTCTGAACAATGGGCTGGAAATGTATCAGTCGGTTGGGATTCAGGGGCTGGTAATCCTGTAACGACTCTAGGTCCAACAGAAGGTTATTGGAACGTTGGATTAGGTGTTCAATTTAGCCCTACGCCAGCTACATTTATTGCTGGTGGTGTAAAATACTTCTGGTTAGGCGATGCTAAAGCACAAACTGGTGCACAAGCTGGCGACAACACCTTTGTTGCTGAATTTGAAGACAACAATGCAATCGCTTACGGTCTAAAAATGGGCTACCGCTTCTAATCAAAAATATATAAACAAAAAGACCATCCTTGTGATGGTCTTTTTTATACCTACCATTATCACGTAAATACAAATATAGAAAAAATAAATCAGTAAAATATTAACTATAAAAATACAATCAAAATTAATTATTTAACTCAAGCATCTTTCATGACTTTAGCAGTTCATTTATTGACATTTGTACAATATTTGCATTAAAAAAAATTATGTTACTTTGCGCTCCTTTCTAGTTCCATCTTGAAATGCGAGACATTTTTAATGAAGCTTCATGCTATTACTAAAGCTATTCTTTTGTGTACGGTTCCAGCAGGTTCAACATTTGCAGCTGCACTTGACCGCTCTGGTCAGTCGATTGCACCCTTCCTACAACCCAATAATTATTTTGAAGCAGGTCTAACAGTACTTGATCCAAATGTTACAGGTCAGGATACCTCTCAAAACAATACTGGTAATATGGCAAATCATTACTACTCTCCACATGCTGCATTAAAGATTCAAGCCACTGAACAACTCTCAGTCGGACTGATTTATGATCAACCCTATGGTGCTGATGCAGAATATAAAGGAAAAAGTAATTTCATTGAAAGTCGCCCCTTACCATTCAAAGGTGGTACATCAGTTACTGTTGATACTGAAAACTTAAATTTATTATTTGGTTTCCAACCTAACCAAAACTGGAATCTTTATGCTGGCGCAGTTTACCAAACACTAGACAGTACAGTCCTATTACGTGGAACGAGTTATAGTGCTTATAGTGGCTATGACTTTAAAACAGGTAAGGATGAGGCGGTAGGCTGGTTAGCAGGTGCAGCATATCAAATCCCCGAAATTGCTCTCAAAGCCTCGATCACTTACCGCGCTAAAATCAAGCATGAGATGAATGCTTATGAAAACCATGGTATTGCGGGAATGACGGGCAATGCTGGTTTTGATGCTATTTTAAATAAAATTAATAATTCTGAAGGCACAACTGAAATCACCACACCTCAATCAGTGAACTTTGATTTCCAGACAGGCATTATGGAAAATTCAGTGGCATTCGCCAACCTACGTTGGGTGAACTGGAAAGATTTTGCGATTCGTCCATACAAGTTCGGTGCCGCTTCTGTATTACCACCAATTGTTGCAGCAACAGGTAAAAAAGATGGTTTTGATCTAGTAGCCTATACAGAAGATCAATACTTAATTACTGCTGGTGTAGGTCGTAAAGTGAATGATCATTGGGCAGGTAATGTATCGATTGGTTGGGACTCAGGTGCAGGTAACCCTGTGACCACATTAGGACCAACAGAAGGATATTGGAATGTTGGTTTAGGTATCCAATATAGCCCTGCTCCCAACTACTTTATTGCTGGTGGAGTAAAATATTTTTGGTTGGGTGATGCCAAAGCACAATCAGGCTCTCAGTTTAATACACCGAATTATGTTGCTGAATTTGAGAATAATGACGCCATCGCTTATGGTATGAAAATTGGTTATAAATTTTAATTATTGATTCAAGATAAAAGGCGCTATTTAAGCGCCTTTTATCTTTTAATTTTCCACAACATATTTAAAAGATAGTTGAGGAAAATCGATTATTCAGGGATATTACGTTGTGATACAGAACGAATCGCCTGTTTCAATGCTTCATAACCATGAAGTGGTGGAAATTGCGGGAATTCAGCAATCACATTTGCTGGTGCATCGAACAGGAAACCGTGATCAGCCTCACCAAGCATTGTCGTATCATTATAAGAATCACCAGCTGCAATCACACGGAAATTCAAACCATGTAATGCTTTTACTGCCTGACGCTTTTGATCAGGTTGACGTAATTTATAAGCCGTAATCATGCCATTTTCATCTGTCTCAAGCTTATGACAGAAAATTGTCGGCCAGCCTAACTGCTTCATCAATGGATGTGCAAACTCATAGAATGTATCTGACAGAATAATCAATTGAAAGTGTGTGCGTACCCATTCAACAAACTCTTTTGCACCTTCAAAAGGTCCCATGTCTGCGATCACTTCTTGAATATCATTTAATCCTAAACCGTGCTCTCTTAGGATGTTTAAACGTTGAGTCATTAAGACATCGTAATCTGGAATATCACGTGTGGTCGCCTCGAGCTCTTTAATCCCTGTTTTTTTTGCAAAATTAATCCAGATTTCCGGAACTAACACCCCTTCAAGATCTAGGCATACGATTTCCATGAATGCTTCCAATGTTGGTTAAAAATTGCTGTATCATACCATTAACATTTTCACTTTTGCGCTGTTGTTGAAGAAAACGATTTTATTCTGCAAGATTAAAGTCGAAAGCAAGCAAACGGTTTTGCTTAGAATGATTTACAATTGTGCCCAAGCCTATCGCCAGGAACATTCATGACTGTTATTCCGACTATTGACCATGTAGATGCGCTCGCTGCTGAATATGCAGATAAATCACCAAGAGAAATTTTAGAATTAGCCTTGAGTCAAGAAGGTGAAATTGCCATTTCATTTTCAGGTGCAGAAGATGTAGTTCTCATTGACATCGCATCTCGAATTGGCAAACCTTTTCGTGTTTTCAGTTTAGATACGGGCCGTTTGCACGCAGAGACCTACCAATTCATCGAAACAGTCCGTAAACACTATAATATCAATATTGAAATTTGTTTTCCCGAATCTGCTGCAGTGCAACAATTGGTCAATGAAAAAGGGCTATTTAGTTTTTTTGAAGATGGTCATCAAGAATGCTGCGGTGTACGCAAGGTACAACCTCTACGCAAAAAATTAGCGACTTTAGATGGTTGGATTACAGGGCAGCGTAAAGATCAAAGCCCGACACGTAGTGATGTACCTGTAGTTCAAGCTGACGTTGGGTTCTCAGGTGAAGGTAAACAACTTATCAAATATAACCCACTTGCAAACTGGTCAAGTGCCGATGTGTGGAGTTATATCCGCATGATGGAAATTCCATACAACCCACTACATGAACGTGGTTTTATTTCCATCGGTTGTGAGCCATGCACACGCGCAGTTCTCCCGAACCAACACGAACGTGAAGGTCGTTGGTGGTGGGAAGAAGCGACCCACAAAGAATGCGGGCTTCATGCAGGCAATCTCAAAAAATAAAAAATCACGAGAATAATAACTAAAACCACTGATTCATCAGTGGTTTTATTTTTATTAACTACTGTGTACAAAGTCATATTTTAACCAGAACAAACCGTATATACTTAGTTTAACGGTTCAATAATTCTAATAAGAGCTCAAAGAGTATCTTATAAAAAATGCAATGAGAGGCTATATCTGCTATGCGCCCATTACACCCTATTGATTTTATTTTTCTTTCACTAGAGAAAAGACAACAGCCAATGCATGTTGGCGGTCTTTTTCTATTTGAGATTCCAGAAAATGCGTCACCCACTTTTGTACATGACTTAGTCCAAGATATTCGTCAATCCAAAAGCATTCCTGTGCCACCGTTCAATAATCAGCTCAATGGTCTTTTTTGGGGAGAAGATCCAGAGTTTGATATTGACCACCATTTCCGCCATATCGCCCTACCCAACCCTGGCCGTATTCGTGAATTACTAGTTTATATTTCACAACAGCATAGCTCATTGATTGATCGCGCTAAGCCACTTTGGACATGTGATATTATTGAAGGCATTGAAGGCAATCGCTTTGCAATGTATTTCAAAATCCACCATGCGATGGTCGATGGCGTAGCGGGTATGCGTCTAATTGAAAAATCATTATCTAAAGATCCAAATGAAAAGCATGTAGTGCCTTTGTGGTGTGTTGAGGGTAAACGTGCAAAACGTTTAAAAGCACCAAAACCACCATCCGTTAGTAAAATTAAAGGCATTATGGATGGTATCAAGTCACAACTTGAAGTAACGCCGAAAGTCATGCAAGAGCTTTCACAAACCATCTTCAAAGAAATTGGTAAAAATCCAGATTACGTTTCAACATTCCAAGCACCACCTTCGATTTTAAACCAACGTGTCAGTTCTTCACGTCGTTTTGCAGCTCAATCTTTTGAGCTTGATCGTTTCCGTAATATTGCTAAATCATTGGGTGTGACGATCAATGACGTAGTATTAGCAGTCTGTGCTGGAGCTTTACGTGAATATCTGATTAGCCATGAAAGCTTACCGAAGAAACCGCTTATCGCAATGGTTCCTGCCTCACTGCGTACAGATGATTCTGATATAAGTAACCGCATCACCATGATTTTGGCAAACCTAGCTACACACATTGAAGATCCAATCGAGCGTCTACAAATCATTCGTCGTAGCGTGCAAAACTCTAAACAACGTTTTAGCCGTATGACTGCTAATGAAATTTTGAATTATAGTGCACTGGTATATGGTCCTGCAGGACTCAATATTGTTTCGGGTATGTTGCCAAAACGCCAAGCATTTAACCTTGTGATTTCCAATGTACCTGGTCCACGTGAACCATTGTATTGGAATGGAGCGAAACTTGATGCACTTTATCCAGCATCAATTGTGATGGATGGTCAGGC
>NZ_MELG01000087.1:0-9268 GCF_001767535.1 Acinetobacter sp. GWC1_38_13
CAGGGATTACGTCGACATTTTTAAATGCGGTTTTCGTCCACTCGATAAAGTGGAAACGGTCTTCGTTACGACGATCTTCTACTGCACGGTTTTTTTCAAACGCGTCAGGATCAAAGCCGCCATATTCAACCGCCAAAGAGTGATCCACGATCAACTGAGTTGGCACCACTGGATTGACTTTAGATGGATCACCACCTTTTTCAGCAATCGCATCACGCAAGCCCGCAAGGTCGACGAGTGCCGTTTGACCCAAAATGTCATGACAGACCACGCGCGCAGGATACCAAGGAAAATCCAAGTCCTGACGGCGTTCGATCAATTGCGTTAAATAGGCAGTTAAATTTTCTGCATCAGCTTTACGCACAAGCTGTTCTGCCAACACTTTCGAGGTGTATGGCAAAGTTTCATATGCGCCTGGCTGAATGTCTTCAACGGCTTGGCGCACGTCATAGTATTCGAGCTGGGTATTGCCATTCTGATCTGGCAGCGGTTTACGGTATTGATTTGACATTAACCACGCTCCGCCAATGGTTTAAATTCTAAGTTTTCAGGGCCAGTATAGTTCGCGCTTGGACGAATGATCTTGCCGTCTTGACGTTGTTCAATCACGTGTGCAGACCAACCCGCTGTACGTGCAATCACGAATAATGGCGTGAACATTGCTGTTGGAACACCCATTAAGTGATAGCTCACCGCGCTGAACCAGTCGAGGTTCGGGAACATGTTCTTCACTTCTTTCATCACTGCTTCTAAACGTTCAGCAATGAGGTACATTTTGGTGTTCTCTTGCGCTTCAGCAAGGTCACGCGCCACTTTCTTGATCACTTCGTTACGTGGATCAGAGATGGTATAAACAGGGTGACCAAAACCGATGATCACTTCTTTTTTCTCTACGCGGCTACGGATGTCTGCTTCTGCTTCGTCAGCGTTGTCATAACGTTGTTGAATCACAAATGCAACTTCGTTCGCACCACCGTGTTTTGGACCACGTAGCGCACCAATACCGCCTGTAATTGCTGAATACATGTCTGAACCTGTACCTGCAACAACACGTGAAGTAAATGTAGAAGCGTTGAATTCATGCTCTGCATACAGAATCAAAGAGGTATGCATGGCTTGAATCCATTCTTCAGATGGCGCTTCGCCATGAAGTAAATGGAGGAAATGCGCAGCGATTGAGTCATCATTCGTTTCAACTTCGATACGACGACCGTTGTTGCTGAAGTGGTACCAATACAACAACATTGAACCCAAGCTTGCCATCAATTTATCAGCGATGTCTTTTGCACCTGCTTCATTGTGGTCTTCATGTTCAGGCGTTAAACAACCTAAAACTGATACACCTGTACGCATCACGTCCATTGGGTGTGCAGATGGTGGTAACTGCTCAAGTGCAGTTTTCAATGCGGCTGGTAAGCCACGAAGTGCTTTCAGTTTTGCTTTATAGGCTTTCAACTCAGCTTTGTTTGGCAGTTTGCCATGTACAAGCAAGTGCGCAACTTCTTCAAATTCGCTACCCACTGCAAGGTCAAGAATGTCATAACCACGATAGTGCAAGTCATTACCACTACGACCCACTGTACAAAGTGCTGTGTTACCTGCAACTTGACCACTTAACGCAACTGATTTTTTTGGCTTGAAGCCTGTTGGAGTTTCATTACTGCTCATAAGATTGTCCTTTTTTATATCTTTGGGGTAACTTATAAAGTTCTTAATCTCCCTAAATCCCTCTTTCCAAAGAGGGCGTAGGGGAGATTGTTTGACTTATTTATTCTTCGCAAAAGTTCCATCTAGGTATTGTTCAAACGCATGGTAGTTAATGCGTTCATACAATTCTTGACGGGTTTGCATGGTGTCAACAACGTTCTTCTGTGTGCCTTCTTGACGCAAAGTCACATACACATTTTCCGCTGCTTTATTCATCGCACGGAATGCTGAAAGTGGGTACAACGCAATGCTCACATCCGCAGAAGCCAATTCTTCAGTCGTGAATAATGGTGTAGAACCAAATTCAGTAATGTTCGCTAATACTGGAACTTTGGTCAGATCAGCAAATTGCTTATACATTGCCAGTTCAGTGATCGCTTCAGGGAATAACATATCCGCACCTGCTTCAATGTAAGCACCTGCACGGTCAATTGCTGCTTGTAAACCTTCAACTGCAAGTGCATCAGTACGCGCCATGATCACAAAGTTTTCATCAGTACGCGCATCAACCGCAGCTTTAATACGATCCACCATTTCTTGTTGGGTCACGATTGCTTTGTTTGGACGGTGTCCACAACGCTTTGCACCCACTTGGTCTTCGATGTGCATCGCTGCTGCACCGAACTTAATCATTGATTTAGTAGTACGTGCAATGTTGAATGCTGAAGCACCAAAACCGGTATCCACATCAACCAATAATGGGAGATCACAGACATCCGTAATACGGCGTACATCCGTCAATACATCATCAAGGTTACTAATCCCTAAATCAGGTAAACCTAACGAACCTGCGGCAACACCACCACCTGACAAATAAATTGCTTTATAGCCTGCACGTTTTGCTAACAATGCATGATTGGCGTTGATCGCACCCACCACTTGTAATGGTTTTTCATTTGCGACCGCGTCGCGGAATAGCTGACCAGCAGATTTAGCCATGTTGATGTTCTCCTTGGGTTTGCAGCAATGTTTGCTCAACAATTTTGTAAGATGCATTGATGTGACGGTGCATTAGCATTTCGGCAAGTTCACCGTCACCTTCTGCGATCGCATCTAAAATGCGGATATGTTCGTCCCAAGCTTTGCTCGGTCGATTTGGGGTGTTTGAAAATTGAATTCGATACATACGGATGAGGTGATACAGCTCATCACATAACATTTTTTCTAAGGTTTTATTGCCACTGCTTTTGATAATGCAGTAATGGAAATCGTCTTGACCTTCTTGTAGGTAATAACCCTTACCTGCTTTAAAATTTTCATCTTCAGCATGCATTCGCAACACATCACGCAATGCTAAGATTTGTTTTTTATCAATATGCTGTGCAGCCAGCTTACAAGCTAAGCCTTCAAGTGAAGCACGAATTTGGTAAAGTTCTTTAAATTGTTGTAGAGAAAGAGAAACAACTCGCGCACCAACATGTGCCGTACGCTCTACCAATCGCTGCCCTTCGAGACGATGAATCGCCTCGCGCAATGGACCACGACTAATCCCGTAAATACGCGCTAACTCAGGTTCAGAAATTTTACTGCCCGCAGGAATTTGTCCTAATACAATCGCCGATTGAATTTGCTTAAATACGTGTTCCGTCAGAGTAATACTCTGACTCGTGCTGATGGCTTGAGGAACAAGGGTATCTTGCATATTGTCGACAATCTCTACAGTTTTGATGATTTTATAACGGGATAATAGAAATAATGCAATAGGATTGTCGACAATAAAAGAGACCTGTGCAGTCAGTCAGACATTCTATCCATTCTGATTAGAATCATTCAAAACCGTCATAAAAACCATAATAAGTATAAATAAAACAAATGTTTATGATTTTATTACAATTAATCTACGCTCAATTTTGTATATCTTTGGACTCATTGATATTGCTTATGCTACGACTATGGTATGACAGCTTGATTGTAGACAATCTTTATAATCGAGTGCTTTGCTACAAATTTTTGTAAGTAAATAATAGGGTCTGTTGATATTTCAGCCATGCATTGCGTTATCGGCTAAAACAACATAAACAAGGCATGAAACGCAGGCAATGGCCTTCCCTTGTCAAGTTTCATAACGCAGTTTAGGGAGGTTTTAGCCATAACCCTGCGGGACAGGAACATTTTTGCCGTTACTATGTTATGTTTCGCTCATTTAGAATAACTAAATTTCGCTAAACATGCCTTGTACCGTCTAAAAAATGCCCTCTGTCGCAAGCATCTGTGAAATGTCAACAGACCCTACACTAGAAATGTAAATAACAGCGTGCTTCATAGGCGCTTTATTGGTACATTATTGGGCATCTGGAGTCATGCTCCGCAAGACACATCCATGCACCTTGTTGAATAAAAGGACATTGTTAATGTTTCAACATATCCCACCTTATGCAGGCGACCCGATTCTCTCTTTAATGGAACAGTTTAATGCTGATTCTCGCGCTGAAAAGGTTAATCTAAGTATTGGTTTGTACTATAACGAAGACAGTATCGTTCCTCAGCTTGATACCATTATTGAAGCGCAAAAACGTATTGCACCTAAAAATACGCAAACCAAACTTTATCTTCCAATGGAAGGTTTTAAACCTTACCGTGAAGCGATTCAAGCACTTTTATTTGGTGAAAATAGCCCTGCTATTCAACAAGGTCGTGTTGCTACCATCCAAACGCTTGGTGGTTCAGGTGCATTAAAAGTCGGTGCAGATTTCTTAAAAACTTATTTCCCAAATTCAGAAGTTTGGGTGAGCCAACCAACGTGGGATAACCATGTTGCGATCTTCAATGGTGCTGGCATCAAGAGCAACTACTATCCATATTTCGATGCGGAAACACGTGGCGTTGATTTTGATGGTATGTTGTCGACATTAAAAACTTTGCCAGAGCAAAGCATTGTATTGTTACACCCTTGCTGCCACAACCCGACAGGTGCGGATCTAAATCCAGCACAGTGGGATCAAGTAATTGCGGTATTAAAAGAGCGTAACTTGATTCCATTCCTTGATATCGCTTATCAAGGCTTTGGCGATAGCATGCAGCAAGATGCTTATGCGATTCGTGCTTTAGACCAAGCTGGTTTAAACTTCATCGTCAGCAACTCGTTCTCTAAAATCTTCTCACTTTATGGTGAGCGTGTGGGCGGCCTAACCTTTGTCTGTGACGATGCTGAAGCGGCTCAATGCACATTCGGTCAATTAAAGGCAACCGTACGCCGCAACTACTCTAGCCCACCAACAACGGGTGCATGGTTGGTTGATCAGGTGCTCAATGATGCTGATCTGAATCAACAATGGCAAGGCGAAGTGAAAGAGATGCGTGAGCGTATTATCAAAATGCGTAGCATCCTCAAAGACGAACTGACCAAAGTACTCCCTGACCGTGACTTTAGCTATCTTGTCAATCAAAAAGGTATGTTCAGCTACACAGGTTTAACGGGCGAGCAAGTCGACACCTTACGTGAAGAATATGCAATTTACCTTGTACGTAGTGGTCGTATCTGCGTTGCAGGTTTAAATATGAATAATATTTATAAAGTTGCAAAAGCAATGGCTGAAGTGCTAGCAAAATCAGCTTAATTAAAGACTGATTTTCAAACAAAAAAAGGTTGTTTCACGTGAAACAACCTTTTTTATTTTATCGACTAAGCACAATAGAACCTAGAACTGGCCACCTACCTCAAAAGAAGACTTTCGATTAAATCTGTATCATTCAATGTTCAATCTAGCTCAGTCTTTGTATACTGCAACACATGAATAAACAACAAACAGCACCTTTAAATATGACTCAACTGACCTGCTTTAAAGCCTACGATATTCGCGGAAAACTAGGCACTGAACTCAATGAAGAAATCGCCTATAAAATTGGTCGTGCATACGGACAAATCTATCAACCTAAAAAAGTGGTGATTGGTTGTGACATCCGTCTGAGTAGTGAAGGCTTAAAGCAAGCAACCATTCGTGGTCTTAATGATGCAGGTGTCAATGTTCTAGATTTAGGCATGACGGGTACTGAAGAAGTTTATTTCGGCGCTTTCCATCTTGATGTACAAGGTGGCATTGAAGTTACGGCGAGCCATAATCCAATGGATTATAACGGCATGAAATTGGTACGTGAAAATGCACGCCCAATCAGTGCTGATACGGGATTAAAAGACATCCAAGCACTCGCTGAATCAGGTACTTTTACCGAAGTTGAGCAAAAAGGTACAACTGAAAACTATAATATTCTGCCAGAGTTTGTCGATCACTTATTAACCTACATCGATCCTCAGAAAATTAAACCACTCAAGCTGGTGGTAAATGCAGGTAATGGTGCAGCAGGCCATGTCATTGATGCGATTGAACAGAAATTCCAGCAACTGAATATTCCAGTTGAATTTATTAAAATTCATCATGAAGCCGATGGAACTTTCCCTAATGGAATTCCGAATCCGATCTTAATTGAAAACCGAGACAGTACCCGTGATGCTGTGCTTACGCACAATGCAGACATGGGTATTGCATGGGATGGTGACTTTGACCGTTGCTTCCTATTCGATGAGAAAGGTCAATTCATTGAAGGCTACTACATTGTTGGCTTATTGGCACAGGCTTTCTTGATCAAACAATCTGGCGAAAAAATTGTGCATGACCCACGTCTAGTTTGGAATACCTTTGATATCGTAGAGCAATACCAAGGGATCGCAGTTCAATCAAAATCTGGACATGCTTTTATTAAAGATGTGATGCGTGAACATAATGCTGTTTACGGTGGGGAAATGAGTGCACATCATTATTTCCGTGACTTTGCTTATTGTGATAGCGGTATGATTCCTTGGTTACTCACCATTGCTCTACTCTCAGAAACAGAACAATCACTCTCGACACTCGTTGAAAATATGATTGCCAAATTCCCTTGTAGCGGCGAAATCAATTTTAAAGTAGCAGACACGCAAGCAACGGTTCAAAAGATTTTTGATCATTATGCAGACCAAAATCCATTAGTAGACCGTACCGATGGTGTTAGCCTTGATTTTAGTGCATGGCGTTTGAATGTCCGCGCATCGAATACAGAACCATTACTACGCTTAAATATTGAAAGTCGTGCTGATAAAAATCCGCAGCCTATGCAAAATTATGTGGATGAATTGACAGATTTGATTCAAGGATAAGCGAAGAGTTAAGAAATAGGGAGCTATTGCTCCCTGTTTCTACAAAACGATAATTATTGATATCCATTTGGATTTTTCTTTTGCCAGTGCCAACTATCAGCGAGCATATCTTCCAAAGTATATTGCGGTTGCCAACCAAGCTCCGTAATTGCCCGTGTATTATCAGCAAATGATATTGCAACATCACCTGAACGCCGTGGTGCAAACTCATAAGCAACTGACACACCATTTACTTTCTCAAAAGTATCTTTAACTTCTAAAACAGAACAACCATTACCTGTCCCAATATTCCAAACACGACAGCCATGTTTAGACAGGCGATTATTTAGGGCGCACAGATGGGCATTTGCCAAATCCACGACATGGATATAGTCTCGAACACCAGTACCATCGACTGTATCATAATCATTACCATAAATTGATAACTTCTCACGACGCCCTACAGCAACCTGAGTGACGTACGGCATTAAATTATTTGGAATACCTTGTGGGTCTTCGCCAATCTGACCACTTTTATGTGCACCAACAGGATTAAAGTAACGAAGTAATGCGATTGACCACTTCGGATTAGCTAAGGATAATTTTTGTAATAATTGCTCAACGATAAGCTTCGTATAGCCGTAATTATTGCTAGGCATTCCTGTAGGCATATTCTCATTCAAAGGGGATATATTGACCTCATCATAAACTGTTGCAGATGAACTAAATACGAGAGTATATATACCTGCTTTTTCCATAGCTTTTACAAGCTGAATACTACCTGCAATATTATTGTCAAAATAAATTAATGGCTTTTCCTGACTTTCCCCAACGGCTTTCAAACCCGCAAAATGAATCACCGCCTCAATCTCATGATTTTTAAAAAGCTGATCTAAAGCATTTGCATCACGAATGTCACCTTGAACAAAAACTAAAGATCTATTCGCCAACTTTTGCACACGTCTTAGAGATTCTTCAGAGCTATTCGACAAATTATCAAAAACAATAACATCGTGACCCACATTCAGTAACTCTACACAAGTGTGTGAACCAATATAGCCTGCTCCACCTGTTACTAATATTTTAGCCATTCATCTTTCCTAGTATTATTCGGAGTAAACCCTGCGTTGAAGCATCAAATGTTGAAATATCATCGATCTCATGATTTAAAATTGGCAATAGTTGATTAGCAATTTCCTTCCCCTTCTCAACCCCCCATTGATCAAAAGGATTGATATTCCATAAGACGGATTGTACGAACACCTTATGCTCATACATTGCGATCAACATCCCTAAACTATATGGATTAAGCTCTTTTAACAAAATGGTTGAACTTGGTTGATTACCTTCATATTGTTTATATCTTGGTAATTCATTTAACTCATCTTGTGAAAGTGCTTGGTTCCCAAAAGCCAACAGGCGTGATTGGGCTAAACAATTCGATAATGCCAAATGATGCTGTTCTATCAAGGCATCCGCATTTTCAGCATAAGTAAATTGATTTGAATTATAACGTTTTACAGGTGCGATAAAATCACAACTGACTTTATGCGTTCCTTGGTGAAGTAATTGATAGAACGCGTGCTGCGCATTGGGTCCAACTTCACCCCATACAATTGGGCAAGTAGCTAAGCTAACCTTTTCTCCATCCCGTTGAATAGATTTACCATTAGACTCCATTTCAAGCTGTTGTAAATAGGCAGCAAAATATTTAAGCCGACCATCATATGGCAAAACAGCATGTGTTTGGATATCGAGAAAATTATTATTCCACGCACCTAACAAACCCATCAGAACAGGGATATTCACTTCAAATGATGTGGTTTGGAAATGCTGATCTATCGCATGAGCCCCTGCTAAAAGTTGTTTAAAACCCTGAATTCCAATCGTTAATGCGATCGGTAACCCAATACAAGACCATAGAGAATAACGACCACCAACCCAATCCCACAGTAACAATTGTTTATCAGCTGCTATTCCCCATTCCGTCATTTTCTCAGGTTTAGTTGAAACTCCAATAAAATGGTTCTTGAGAATTTTGTCATTGTAACCTAACGCCTTTTCAAGCCATTGACGTACGGTTTGTGCGTTAGAAAGGGTATCAATTGTGCTAAAAGACTTCGATGAAATAATAAATAGCGTTGTTTCAGGTCGCAATTGATGCAAAAGCTCAGATAACTGGCTACCATCCATTGTAGAGACAAAGTGGACAGCTAAAGGTTTTGCAGTTGGCACTTTAAAATCAGACAGCGCGTGAGTCACCATTAGTGGACCCAAATCTGAACCGCCAACACCAATATTCACGACATCTTGAATTACCTCACCAGTAGCGCCACGATATTGACCGCTATGAATCTTTTCTACTAAGGCATACATGCGATCAAGTTGCACATGTACTTGTTCAGTAATTTCAGGTTGAAAACTAGAATCCTTTGGCAGCCGCAATGCCCA
>NZ_MELG01000088.1:0-7964 GCF_001767535.1 Acinetobacter sp. GWC1_38_13
TCCTATTTTATAAGTATATTTAGAGGCTTCTAAATTATGTATTCAGATTTTGCACTTGCTAAATACTCTAAATTCAACTTATTTTTTAATGCTGGATAATTAAAAGTAACACCATATTTTTGACTTATTGAGATTAAACTTAGTAAAGCTGTACCAACGTCCATGAAATTTAGAGGGTTTATAAGTGCTTTACCTAAGTCAAGGATATTAGAAGGACCTAAATCTAACGAAACTTCAAGATCAGATTTTTTATACACTTTAAACCTTTCTACTACAGTTTTATCTAATTCTTGAATAGCTATTCTCAAATGTTCTAATTCAACTTTTTTTAAAACTTCAATCTCTTCAGAATGTATCTTTTTTAAAACATTATCTAATGTTGAGTGCAAGGCTTTAAGTTCATCAGCTCGACGCTCTTTAAACTCTAAAATATCAATAATCGAATTCTTTTCGCTCAATTTAGGGATAGGCAATAAATTTGTAATTTTTAAACGTGTTAAATTTTGACGTAGTGAATTATTATCCGAATAAACAGGCTCATCAGATAAATGATGAATAATCCAATCATTTTTATCATCATCAAGTTTTTCTTTAACTATTTTCTCGAAACTCCATAATTGATCTTCACCACCACCGACTCCACCAGGCATAAATATCTTTGGATGTTCAAAACTTTTTCTCTCTAATACCCCTGCTTCCATTAGTTCTTTTTCAAAAGGTAAACCAATATGGATAACTCGACTAACCGTAGTAGCAACTTTATCCCAATATAAGCAGAAATAAATTAAATCTTCAGAATTATAAGAGCGTTTAAGATGAACATTATTTTGGCTAACATTCATAATGGCTGGTGGTATAACGACACATCTTTTCATAAATTCCTCTTATTTATTAGTAATAAATATTTTTAATACGTATTATTTATTTCTGCAACAAAAATATTTTATGCTTATTATTTGCTTACGTCACTCAACTCCCAAAAACAACAAAGCCCTGATACAATCAGGGCTAAGTTATTGATTTTAATCAAGTATCTGGCGGAAGCGGTGAGATTCGAACTCACGGAGGGGTATAAGCCCTCGTCGGTTTTCAAGACCGGTGCATTAAACCGCTCTGCCACGCTTCCATGTGCGTAAGAATACAAAGCTTGATTCTTTTATTCAAGAAAAATTTAACTGCAATGTATTCAAATGCATAATGTTTCATCAATTATCAAAGTTTTGCTGCTAATTCAGCACCATCACGAATCGCACGTTTTGCATCAAGCTCAGCAGCAAGCTTTGCACCACCGATAATATGATAATTGGCAAAGGTGTTCTCACCTTCTTTTGGCATCAAATCTTTTACAGATTCTTGACCAGCACACACCACGATCGTATCAACACGCAATAACTGATCATGACCATTGTGCTCGATCCACAATCCTTCATCAGTCACAGATTTATATTGAACGCCCCTTAACATACGTACTGCATGTTTTTTGAGTTGTGCACGATGAACCCAACCAGATGTTTTACCTAAACCGATACCAAGAGGTGTCGTTTTACGTTGTAATAAATAAATTTGGCGAACTGGCATTTCCACTTCAGGACGTTGAGTTCCACCTTCAGAAATATAGTCGGGATTTGGATCAACCCCCCATTCACGCTGCCATTCTGCTAAAGGTTGTGGTTGAGGCTGATGTGGCGGTTTTAACAAAAATTCTGACACATCGAAACCAATACCGCCCGCGCCGATAACTGCGACTTTATGCCCAACTTCAGCGCCTCTTAAAACTTCAGCATAAGATAAAACTTGTGGAGCTGTACTGCCCTGAATTTTTAAAGCACGAGGAACAACACCTGTTGCCACGATAACTTCATCAAAACCTTCACGTTCAAGTTGTTCACGATTTACGCGAGTGTTCAAACGTAAATCAACTCCAGTTTGTTTAAGTTGAACTTTAAAGTAACGAATCGTCTCATGGAATTCTTCTTTTCCTGGGACAACTTTCGCTAAGTTAAATTGACCACCAACATCATCACTTGCTTCAAACAACGTCACTGCATGACCACGACTTGCAGCGACTGTAGCTGCTGACATTCCAGCAACACCACCACCTACAACAGCAATACGTTTTGGTTTTTTAGTTTTAATATAAACCAATTCAGTTTCATAACACGCTTGTGGGTTAACTAAACAACTCACACGTTGATTTTTAAAGGCATGATCCAAACATGCTTGGTTACAGGCAATACAGGTATTAATCTCATCAACACGATTGGTTGCAGTTTTATTTACCCAGTATGGATCAGCTAAAAATGGTCTTGCCATTTGCACCATATCTGCTTTACCTGAAGCAATAATTTCTTCTGCAACATCAGGCATATTAATACGGTTTGAAGCAATGATTGGAACAGAAACATGCTGTTTAACATGAGCCGTATAGTCTACAAATGCAGCACGAGGCACAGAAGTGACAATCGTTGGGATACGTGCTTCATGCCAGCCAATCCCTGTATTTAATAAAGTCACGCCTGCTTTTTCAAGTGCCTTTGCTACTACGATCACTTCCTGCATTGTATTTCCGTCATGCACGAGATCCAGCATGGATAAACGGAAGCAGATAATGAACTTCTCACCCACTTTGGCACGGATTGCTTTTACAATTTCCACAGGAAAACGCATACGGTTTTCAATATCACCACCCCAGCGATCGGTGCGCTTGTTCACGTGGCTGCTAAGGAATTGATTGATTAAATATCCCTCTGAACCCATGATTTCAACACCGTCATACCCTGCTTTTTTAGCTAGGCTTGCACAGCGTGCATAGTCATCAATTGTAGCCAGAATTTGTGAATCTGACATTTGTCGTGGTTTAAATGGGTTAATTGGTGCTTGAATTGGCGAAGAAGAAACTGAAAATGGATGATATCCATAACGACCAGAATGCAAAATCTGCATAAGAATTTTTGAACCATGCTTATGCACAGCGTGAGTAACAAGACGGTGATGAGGAATATCCACCAAACTATTCATCGTACCACCCGCTGGCAATAACCAACCTTGACGGTTTGGAGAAATACCACCAGTGATAATAAGACCTACGCCCCCTTTTGCGCGCTCACCAAAATAAGCTGCAAGTTTAGGATAATTAAAAAAACGGTCTTCTAAACCAGAGTGCATTGAACCCATCACAACACGGTTTTTAATGGTCGTAAAACCCAAATGTAATGGTTTTAAGATATTTGCATAGCTAGTCATGGTATTCCTTCTATATTTATTGGCTTTGCAACTTGTTGCATAGTACTTTAACTGAATTTTTATACGTGTTTATGACTTTTTTTAAGAAAATGCTGACACTAAAGTCAAAACAAATGTAACCGTTATGATTTACATCTTAAAAATTCAATATTCCACATGAAAGCACACATAATTTTTCTGCTTAGTTTTTCTTTGAGGAAAACAAGCTCAATGAAAAGTGTTACAATAGCTCCGATTTTTTATTCTCAAGACCACCTATTCGGGGTCTTTACTAATAAACGTTAGGACAAGCAATGACTGATAATGCAACTATCTTGCAGCACGTACCTGTAGGCAAAAAAGTTGGGATTGCCTTTTCTGGTGGTCTCGATACTTCAGCAGCTTTATTGTGGATGAAGCAAAAAGGTGCGGAACCTTATGCTTATACAGCAAACTTAGGTCAACCTGATGAAGATGACTATGATGCTATTCCAAAGAAAGCTGAACAATACGGTGCAGTCAAAGCTCGATTAATCGATTGTCGTTTACAACTTGCTCTTGAAGGTATTGCTGCAATTCAATGTGGTGCCTTTCATATTAGCACTGGCGGTGTACCTTATTTCAACACAACACCTTTAGGTCGTGCAGTAACAGGTACTATGCTTGTGACAGCAATGAAAGAAGATGATGTGAACATCTGGGGTGATGGTTCTACTTATAAAGGTAACGATATTGAACGTTTCTATCGTTATGGCTTATTGACCAATCCAGCTCTAAAAATCTACAAACCGTGGTTAGACCAAACCTTTATTGATGAGTTAGGCGGTCGTGCGGAAATGTCACAGTTCCTCATCGACAACGGTTTTGACTATAAAATGTCAAAGGAAAAAGCGTATTCAACTGACTCTAATATGTTGGGTGCTACTCACGAAGCTAAGGATTTAGAATATCTCAATGCAGGTATTAAAATCGTAGACCCAATTATGGGCGTTGCTTTCTGGAAAGAAGATGTAAAAATTGATGCAGAAGAAGTATCAATTACTTTTGAAGAAGGTTTCCCTGTTGCATTAAATGGCCAGCGTATTGAAGATCCTGTTGAGCTGATCTTAGAAGCTAACCGTATCGGTGGTCGTCATGGTCTTGGTATGTCTGACCAAATTGAAAACCGTATCATCGAAGCAAAATCTCGTGGTATTTATGAAGCGCCTGGTATGGCTCTATTGCATATCGCTTATGAGCGCTTAGTTACAGGTATTCATAACGAAGACACAATTGAACAATATCGTATCAATGGTTTACGTTTAGGTCGTCTACTTTACCAAGGTCGTTGGTTCGATTCTCAAGCGCTTATGCTTCGTGAAACAGCACAACGTTGGGTAGCTAAAGCGATTACTGGTACTGTAACTTTAGAATTGCGTCGTGGTAATGATTACACGATTATGAATACCGAATCTCCTAACCTCACTTATGAAGCTGAGCGTTTAACAATGGAGAAAGGTGATTCAATGTTTACACCAATGGATCGTATCGGTCAGTTAACGATGCGTAACCTCGATATTACCGATACACGTGCAAAACTTGGTATCTACACTGAAACAGGTTTACTTGCTGTTGGTCAAGGTTCTGCAATTCCTCAATTGGAAAGCAAATCAAAGTAAGCGATTGATAAGTAAATTATCTTACAGAAAAGGCTGAATATATATTCAGCCTTTTTTAATAGCTCAATAAAAATCCTTAATAAAAAATCATTCCATAAATAGAACAATATGTCGCAATTAAAGACTATTTATAACCATTATGAATCGATATTATTACTATCAAGCAAAACATAAGAATTAGGAGATGAAAGATGAATGCTTATCTACATCGTAGTGAAAATCGCGGTCATGTAAAAGCTGGCTGGTTAGATACTTACCATAGTTTCTCATTTGGTAGCTGGTACAATCCGAAATACATGGGTGTGAGTGCATTACGTGTAATTAATGACGATACGATTGCAGCACATAATGGTTTTGGTACGCATCCGCATGACAATATGGAAATTCTAACCTGTGTACTAGATGGCACCATTTCTCATAAAGATAGTATGGGTAATGAAGGTCAAATTAATGCAGGTGAATGGCAATTAATGAGTGCGGGTACAGGTGTGACCCATAGCGAAATGAATAAACATGATAAAGCAGTGCATCTATTACAGATTTGGATTCAACCAAATGTTCAAGATGCTGCACCGACTTATCAGCAAATTCAGCTCAACCCTAAGGATCATCCTAACCAATGGCATCTAATCGCTGGTGATGAATCTGCACCAATGTTGATTCGTCAAAATGCTGAAGTAAAAACAGCTGTACTTGAGAAGGATCAACAATTAGAAATCACAGCAACGAAAAAAGTGAACTATGTTCACGTGGTTTCTGGTGAAGTTATGATTGCTGATCATCATGTAAAAGCTGGCGATGCTTTACTATTTGATGAGACTGCAACAATCAAGGGGCTTGAAGATGCCCAAATGATTTGGTTTGACCTACCATAAGTCGAAGTTTAACTCGTATCTCTCCCTCTGAGGTACGAGTTTTTTTAATCATGGTTATTACTATCACAACTGTTAGAATCCGAATTTGATTCATCACTAGAACGACATTCATCAGAATGCCGATCGTCATGTTCCTTATATGAATTAGATGCGGAAGTTGTTGAAGAATATGAATGACTATAATCAGCATTATCCTGTATAGACTTAACTTTCTTCGCTAATAAGATTAAGAAAACCAAACCAATGGTAAAGACTAAAATAATCAATATCAGCACCACAATCCCCTATTGCTACTCTAATTTTTGTTCCAAAATATAGTTTAGATTTTCTTTTAAAAATTGGCATTAAAAAAGCCCGATTAACGGGCTTTTCTACAACCTTGAACATTTTTAAAAACAATCAAAATTGTTTCGTTCGTTGTTAGCTGTGTATTCAGGTTGTCATATCTTTGTTCACTTAGGAAAGATTTCTCTTTAATCCTAAATAGTATATGACTTCCTTATTGATTAAATTATCACCAACACCAGTCTCAGTCAAGTAGCATAATGATGTGTGCTGATAAAAACGGAAGCTTTCACTTGGTAAACTAAACGTACTCATCAGGAGTTTACCATGAGCAAAAAACCAAAGTTTTATACAGCGGAATTCAAAGCTGAAGCTATAAAACAGATTGAAGAAAATAAAGGCAATGTTTCGGAAACAGCAAGACAGCTTGGCATATCCATGCAAACGCTTTCCAATTGGTACAGCAAAGCTAAATCTGGAACATTAGTTGGAACACAACAATATTCCCCTGAACTTGCTGCTCTGCTCGAAGAAAATAAGAAGCTGAAACAGCAACTTAAAACTGCGGAATTGGAAAGAGAATTCTTAAAAAAAGCAGTAGCGTACTTTGCCAAAGAAAGTCAGTGAGGTACGCCTGCATGAAACAGTATAAAGATACATACCCAATCACCATGATGGCGAAGCTGTTAAAAGTTTCAGTATCAAGATTTTATGAGTGGTTGAAAAGTGGCTTAAGCCAAAAACAAATTCGAAGAAATCAGCAGACTATCATGGTGAAAATAGCACATCAGGAGACCAATGAAAGCTATGGCTATATTCGCCTGAGTAAGCATTTACACGCTCAAGGTGTTCAAATTAGCCAATATGCAGTACGTACAATAAAGAAGGTCAATAAACTCTTTTGCAAGCGCCATAAGCGCTTTAAAAGAACAACAAACAGTGATCACAACCGTCCCGTCTACAAAAACTTATTAGAGCAAAAATTTAACGTGAGCACTCCAAACCACGCGTGGGTAAGTGACATTACCTACATTTGGACAAACGAAGGATGGCTATATCTGGCTGCTTCAAAGGATCTTTATACAAAGCAGGTTGTTGGCTATAGTCTAAATGAACGTATGACAGCACAGTTGGTCTGTGATGCTCTTAAAATGGCTATTCGGAATCAAAAACCGCCACAAGGCTTAATTGTTCACTCAGACAGAGGCAGTCAATATTGCAGTCATGTATATCGAAATATGATTGAAAAATATGATTTTCAAGGTTCAATGAGTAAGCGTGGAGACTGCTTTGATAATGCACCAATTGAAAGCTTCTGGGGCATATTAAAGAATGAACTTATACACCATCGTACTTATGAAACGAGGGAAAAAGCGAAAGCAGATATTACAAAATACATAGAGCTATTTTATAATCAGCAAAGAATCCAAAAAGGATTGGATTTTAAGACACCAAATCAAATGGCAGAGGACTTTTACAGGTTGGCTGTCTAGAATCCTCCCAAGCGAAAGCCTCCGTTTTTATCAACACACATCAGCCGCAACGTGTCAGTTTTAGGTGATTTTTTAAGTTCAAAATACGGCGATTTATTGTACTTATTCCCATTAAAACCGAACGGAGTTCCCCAAAAATACCCCGAAAATAAAAAAGCCCACTTTTAGAGTGGGCTTTAATATACTGATTTAACAGTGAATTTTGGTAGGTATATCCAGACTCGAACTGGAGACCTCTACGATGTCAACGTAATATTTTCATATTAAAATCAACAACTAAAGAATAATTGGTGCTAAATTGGTGCCAATTTTTTATGTAACAATATATTATCATTAATACTTATCGATAATAAAACCAATAAAAACTTTCCTTTATTTTTTAATTGTTATCGGCTTTGTTGCACAAACCTATCTGTAAAGGGTTTTTCAGC
>NZ_MELG01000089.1:0-33870 GCF_001767535.1 Acinetobacter sp. GWC1_38_13
TATAGAATCGCGCCGCACCAAATACTGATTGTGATTTATGCCCCACATCTTCTAGAAGTTTCCAGCTATAAAAACCACCGACAACTGCACCCGCGATCGGTGTTAGTTTCCCAATCACTGAAGCTTGTGGAATATGATTTAACCACCCCCACTTAAATTGTCCATCAGCATCAACCAACCACTTCTTCAACAATTCAACATCATTATTAGAGCCTAATAACTGTTGGAAATGTTGCAAATCATGCGTGTCTAACATTGACTGTAAAGCTTTTAAAGCAAGTAATAATGTTTGTTTTTCTGCGACAAGACCTAAATCAATTTCTTTAAAAATAAAGGCCACGATATCTTGATCAAGCTCTTCAGATAAATCGAAACCATGAGAGCGACCAGTTTGGTAAATCGTGCGTAATACCAAAACGATCGAAGCAGGTATATCGATTGCAGCACCCCAAACTCCAGTAGCACCAGTGATTAATCCCTGAGCAGCTGCAAGTAATTTATTTTGCTCAATGAGTGCCTGACTTAAACGTTGCGAGCGCCCAGTATCCTGTGTCAACTCAGCAAGATCTTTAACTCCTGCTTCTTCGAGAATCTTTTCAGTCAAAGAACTATTTGAACTAAATTCATTCAACCATTGAAATAAATAATCTGAAACTTTTTCACCTAAATCAGGTGAAACAAAAGTCGCCACATTATTTACCTTCGTATAATGCTTACCTAGCAATTGATGTGACAATTTAGGAAGTTGTTGACGCAGCATCTGTTGAGGGCTTTCATATTTCTCCACTTCAAATGGACTTTTGAAACGCGCATTTCCTTCAACAATATTAGATGAATTGGAAAGTTTCGCACCAGATGTTATCGGGGCAACTTGGAGTTTTTGCAATTCAGAGCTGAGCTTTTTAGCCACTCCAAATGCTTGAGCAAATAAACCTGAAGTTTGCTTATTTTTAGAATTTGTCATCAAGTACCTCTATTCTTTAATCTGTGCATTTCTAGGTAAATACTAGGTTGAATACAGATTTATCTCAACTTGAATCTGTATAATTTCATTAGCTTTCACCTTATGTCGTTCTAAACTTACTAATCTTTACATAACTGAAAATAGACATAATATTTGCCATAAGAAATAAAAAACCTTTCTGCTATCATGGTGTCATTCACTCATGAGCCAATTTGATCGTTATTTTTTCCTGATTTTAACTATAGCGATGTTGTACAAGGCTTAGTATTACCATAAAAGGGAACTGTAAATGAAACGTGTTGTAATCACTGGTATGGGCATCAACTCATGTATCGGTAACTCTTTGGAAGAGGTTACTCATTCTCTAAAAAATGGAATCTCTGGGACACGTTTTAACCCAACTTATGCTGAACTTAATTTCAAAAGTCATGTGAGCGCAGCAGCTGTTCAAGATTTTGATGGCATTGATCGTAAATTGAAACGCTTCATGGGCGTGTGTGCGATGTATGCTTACAATGCCGCTATTGCAGCCGTTGAACATGCAGGTCTCAAACAAGAAGACCTAGCTAACAACCCAAGATACGGTATTGCTGGTGGTAGTGGCGGTAACTCAACTGCTTCTGTTGCAGAGATGGTTAAATTACTGGAAGAAAAAGGTGCACGTAAAATTGGACCTTTCTTTGTTCCACGCAACATGAGTAATACGATTACTGCAAACGTTGGTGTTGCATTAAAACTACAAGGTATTGCTCACTCTATTACTAGTGCATGTGCAACTTCTGCTGATGCAATTGGTTATGCTTACAACCTGATTCAATTAGGTAAACAAGATTTAATGCTTGCTGGTGGTGGTGAAGAAGATCACTGGTCTCAAAGCTTACTTTTTGATGCTATGGGTGCATTGTGTTCTAAATATAACGATACACCAGAAACAGCATCTCGCCCTTATTCAGCTGACCGTGACGGTTTCGTGATCGCGGGTGGTGGTGGCTTTGTGGTTCTTGAATCACTTGAGCATGCTCAAGCACGCGGTGCGAACATTTTGGCAGAAGTAGTCGCTTATGCTGCCAACAGTGACGGTGCAGATATGGTTGCTCCATCTGGGGAAGGTGCTACGCGTTGTATCCTCATGGCACTTGATGAAGCAAAACAACATGGCATTGAACAAATCGATTATGTCAATACTCACGGGACTTCAACACCTGCAGGTGACGTAACCGAATTAAAAGCAATGGAACGTGCTTTTGGCGAAGGTAATGTACCTGCACTAAGCTCAACCAAATCAATGACTGGCCACAGTTTGGGTGCAGCAGGTGTACAGGAAGCAATCTACTCTGTACTAATGATGCAAAATGACTTCATCGCACCGAACATCAACGTTACAGAACTAGATGAAGGCGCGAAAGGTTTCGATATTGTACTTGAAAAACGTGATGCAAAACTGAATACTGTCATGAGTAACAGTTTTGGCTTTGGCGGTGTTAACGCTTGCCTTATTTTCAAGAAGTGGGATGCATAATCCCACATAGGATTATCGATGGATGCACCTTCTGATGCTTTCTTGTGGGTAAAAGCATTACATATTATTGCTGTGGTGTGTTGGTTCGCTGCGTTGTTCTATCTACCACGGCTTTATGTTTATCATGCGATGAGTGAGGATGCTGTAAGTCATCAACGCTTTGAAGTAATGGAACGTAAGTTATATCGTGGCATCATGTGGCCATCAATGATTGCCACGCTTGTGACTGCCCATTTCCTTGTGGATTGGGGTGATGCCACTCGCCATTATCATGAAGCCTTATGGTTTTATCTTAAAGTGGCTTTAGTCGGACTCCTAGTCATTTACCATCTTGTATGTGGCTATTACCGAAAGAAACTCATCGGGAATGCACATTATAAATCTCATAAGTTTTGGCGCTTCTTTAATGAAATGCCAACAGTGATTTTATTTGCAGTTGTCATTCTCGTTGTTGTAAAGCCTCAGTTTTAACTGGGGCTTTTCTTATTTGAATTGAGGTCATATTTTTAATCAAATACAATTATAGAACTCAAATGAACAACCTTCTAAAGCATCGTATTGAATGGTTAAGATCTCGACTGATCTCTGAACTGATTTCCTTTCTCAACATACAAGAATTTGAGTATCGTGGCTTAACTAATGATGAAATTTCGATTGCTCAATCTGTATTTGGTGAACTCATTCATTATTCAGAAGTAAAAATTTTCAATATCCCCTATCTACCTTGGCAACCTGAAAACATATTTATAGCGCCAAATGGCAACCTGTACGTTCATCAAAAATATTTTAGTAAAGATTACTCAAAATGTTCAATCGGATTGCAAAGTCTCTTCATTCATGAACTTGCACATATTCTGCAGTTTCAGCAAAACACAAATGTGATTGTAAAAGGCGCAATATTGCAACTTGGTTATTATCTAAGTTTTAAACAATACAACCCTTACCGGTATCAATTTATAGTTGGAAAGAAATTCAATGAATATAACATTGAACAGCAAGGTGACATCGCACGTGATATTTTTCTAAAAAAAGTTCCAAATATTATTCTTCAGAAATAAAAAAAGCCCTGTTGTTTATTTACAGGGCTTTTCAGCTTGAAACATCATTAGCAATTCTATGCTGCTGTGTTTTTACTGCTCTCTGAGCTAAGTTCATGACTATCATCCATTTCAGTCGTAAAATCTACACGCATCGCATCTTTAACAATTGTACCGATACGTCCCACACCAATTGCCAATCCAAAAGCAATTACTGGATATAAGATTGTTGGAATCACCATAACTTATTACCTCTCATCAAAAGTTTAATTAATCAAACTTACTCTGACTCTTGTACTTGCTCTTGGAACATTAAAGTACCAATACGACCAACTACAACAGCTAAACCAAACGCAATTACTGGAAAAAATACAACTGACATAATCATTACCTCTCTTAACAGACCATTATTTATAAAACTATTTATTTATCATCTTGGTTTAACAAGATAGTTCCCACACGACCTACTGCGATAGCAGAACAAGACGCAACAACTAAAACTAAAAGTACTGACATTTCTATTTCCTCTTTTTATATGCGAAATGCATATTTTTACTGTTACATCTAGTGTACAGATGTTCACATTAATTAGGATAATAGCAGTGCACATTTGTACACTCAAGTGTAGCAAAAGGATTCCCGACGAACGGTCAAAAAAGACTCAATTCAATAAAATTATGTTTTTGATAGATTTAAATTTTACGAAAACTCTAATTTTTTGTATTTTTTTATCCCAATACCGAAATAATCGAA
Source organism: Acinetobacter sp. GWC1_38_13 (assembly GCF_001767535.1). Taxonomy (NCBI): domain Bacteria; kingdom Pseudomonadati; phylum Pseudomonadota; class Gammaproteobacteria; order Moraxellales; family Moraxellaceae; genus Acinetobacter; species Acinetobacter sp. GWC1_38_13. The sequence goes on from NZ_MELG01000089.1 coordinate 4,274, forward strand.
AAAAGAGTGTTTCTATTCATGTCATTGAACTGTCATTTCGGTATGCGAAAGTGACACGAAAAAAAAGAATAAATGACAATGCTAAGTTTATTCATAGTCATGCACCATCACTACGCAACCATTTAAAAATGTTGCTCTTTAAAACAGAAAAACTTGTTATTTTTACGCAGAAAAATGTGCAATTAGTATATATTAGACACCTTGTCATTTTTCTTTAAGATATAGAATGTTTGGCGCTATGATATACAACGTTCTTTAAAATTATACTTACACAAATCAAGAACTTGTATATCAACACATGTTAAGACTCAGGATTAAGTTTGAATGAAAAATTTTAAAATTGCCCTTGCCCAGTTCTCTCCGCATATTGGCAATATTGACGCAAATACTCAAAAGATGGTTGAGCAAGCAAATTTAGCAAAACAGCAGCAAGCCGATTTAATCATCTTTCCAGAATTATCAACAATCGGATATCCAGCTGAAGATTTATTGATTCGACCTAATTTAAGCAAACGCACTCAGAAAGCATTTGCACAATTAAGTGAAGTCAAAGATATCGTCATGGTATTTGGTTTTGTTCATCAAACCGAAGATGGCTACCGCTATAACTCAGCAGCCGTGATGAAAGATGGACAAGTTTTAGGGATTTATAATAAGCATAACTTGCCAAATTATGGTGTTTTTGATGAAAAACGCTACTTCCAAGAAGGTCATCAGCATCTAATTTTTGAATATTTAGGTCATAAATTTGGTGTACTTATTTGTGAAGATGTTTGGTCACTGAATACTGTTAAGCAATTAAGCCAGCTCAATGTAGAAACAGCATTGGTTCTTAATGCTTCACCTTACGAAGTAGGTAAACCGCAACATCGTATCCAAACTTTAAATGAGTTAGCTAAACAGTTAAATCTCAATCTAGTTTATGTTAACCAAGTAGGTGGTCAAGATGATCTAATTTTTGATGGTTCAAGTTTTGTAACCAACAAAAATGGAGAAATCGCACTACAAGCTCAAAGTTTCCAAGAATCAATTTATTTTGTTGAATATGATGCAGAGCAAAAAGAATTCAAAAAAACTGAATCAGCTCCTGCACTTGAAACCTTTGCTGAAATTTATCAAGCACTCGTAATGGCAACTCGTGATTACGTTCAACGTTCAGGCTTCCCAGGTGTCATTTTAGGTTTATCTGGTGGTATTGATTCTGCATTAACACTTGCGATCGCAGTGGATGCGATCGGGGCAGATAAAGTTCAAGCAGTGATGATGCCATATACATACACGTCACAAATGAGTGTGGAAGATGCGACCGAGCAAGCTCGTCGTATGGGCGTAACTTTTGGTATTGCTGAGATCCACCCTATTGTAAATAGCTTTATGCAAACGCTTTATCCATTCTTTGGAAACACACCAGCTGATGCAACCGAAGAAAACTTACAAGCACGTACTCGCGGTACGCTATTGATGGGCTTATCTAATAAGTTTGGTAATCTCGTATTATCGACTGGTAACAAATCTGAAATATCAGTTGGTTACTGCACCCTTTATGGCGATATGGTTGGCGGTTTTTCTGTATTGAAAGATGTCTACAAAACCATTGTATTTGAATTAGCAAAATATCGTAATACTTTAAGTGAAACCCCTGTAATTCCAGAGCGCGTGATCAGCCGACCTCCTTCTGCCGAGTTACGCCCTGATCAAACCGACCAAGACTCTTTACCAGCTTACGATGTGCTTGATGCGATACTTTATGCATACATCGAAGAAGATCAAAGCCAAGCAGATATTATTGCGAGAGGATTTGATGCTGAAGTGGTAGAAAAAGTGATTCGATTGGTTGATCGCAACGAATACAAACGTCGTCAAGGTGCAATCGGACCACGCATCAGCTCACGTGCTTTTAGCCGTGAACGACGCTACCCTATCGTCAACGGATGGACAACGAATGACTGAAAAAATTGTTTCTGAAAAGTCACAATTACTTGCTCAAGCACTTATGCTTGAGCAAGTGGCCTTTTATAAAAACCAACTCACTACTCAACTCTCACCCGAGTTTTTCCAACAGTTTATTCAGCTTTTTTTACAACATGCTCCGAATATAAAACTGAAAGAAGTTGTAGAGCTTGATCAAATTCAAGCTGTAGTTAAACGCTATGCTTTTGAAATGCAATTAGGTGCTGGACTATTAGAATTCATTGGAGAAATTGCCCAGCGTCTTCATGTTTTTTCCTTGCAATCCTCAGCACAACTCCAAGATGTATTCTCAGATCATCAATTTGAAATGTGGCTATCTAAAATCTTAGAATTAGATAATATTCGACAATATTTGAATAAATTTCTAAAAGAAAGCCCATCCATTGAGCAACTCTGCTTATATATAGCAACCTCTACACTACACAATAAATTACCCAAACTATTTGCTACAGCTGATGAAGAAAAATCTCAAGATAGTAAATATGAATGGCAGCAGAAATTAAAAACTTTTTCCTATCGCCAACAACAACGTATTGAGCAAAAAATAGAAGAAAGTATTGCACGCTTTATTCAAGAACAACTTGTTGATTTGAGTCTATTATCAAATGATGATCTAGAAAGTTTGGCACGCAATATATGGGACGATAATAAATCTAAACCACTCTCTGAATACACTAAGCAAGTCACTCCTCTAGATGTAGAAGAGTTCTTTGTGATGATCTATGAGTATTGGAAAGAATTACGCCAGTCTTCATTTTTACAAGATCTGATTCTCTATGGCGTTAAAGTTTTCTATGATTTTTATAAAGATGAAAGTCTACAAGATGTTTTCACAGCTATTGGCTTAGAAGAAAGCGATCTACGCAATGAGGCAGTTCGTTTTTATCCAAAAGTGGTTAAAGCCTTAGATGAACATAATGTGTTAGAACCCATTATTCACATGGTTTTAAAACCTTTCTACGACAACCCTCAGACCCTACAAGTTATCGAAAAACATCTCTAATCTAGCTCAAGTCAGCGCTGAGTAGAAAAAAACTATAGATAAAAAGAAACCACGCAGGAGCGTGGTTTTTAAAATGGTGGCTATGACGAGACTTGAACTTGTGACCCCCGCATTATGAGTGCGGTGCTCTAACCAACTGAGCTACATAGCCGTAAACTGTGTGCGCATTATCTAGTGTTCCGCTTAAACGGTCAAGTCTATGACGTTGAAAATATGGAACATATGAACAGTTTTTATTCTTTTAAATCACATTTGATCATTTTTCGGCAATTTCATAAAAATATAAAGACTTAACTAAACTGTAAAATTAGTTTGTTAAAAAGGTATTTGAAAAATTATAAAAACTATAGACAAAAAGAGACCACGCAGGAGCGTGGTCTATAAAATGGTGGCTATGACGAGACTTGAACTTGTGACCCCCGCATTATGAGTGCGGTGCTCTAACCAACTGAGCTACATAGCCGAAAACTGTGGGCGCATTATCTTAACTTTCGCTACACACGTCAAGCACAATTTTCAAAAAAACTTAGAAGTGGGCCTATAAGCCGGGTTCTGTCGAGGACGATCATTCCTCTAGGCGTACAATCACTCATACGCTCAAGCGACCTACCCGAATCCAGTACGGGCCGTACCTCAGGATTCCTATTTGGTCTTGCTTCTGGTGGGGTTTACCTTGCCGTGAACTGTTACCAGACACGCGGTGCGCTCTTACCGCACCCTTTCACCCTTACCTCACGAATGAGGCGGTCTACTCTCTGCTGCACTTGCCGTCGGCTTTCGCCGCCCAGGCGTTACCTGGCACCCTGCCCTATGAAGCCCGGACTTTCCTCCCCTGCTTCAGTCACGGAGACCTCCACAGCAGCGACCGTCCAGCCCACTTCGAGGCGCATATTATCAAAGTTCAAAGTTAATTGCTTGTATTTTTTTGCGCTGTCAATTTTTTATATTTTTCCATCAGTTGGTCTTGTGACTCAACATGATTGGGATCAAGAGGAATACAATCAACTGGACAAAATAGTTGGCACTGCGGTTTGTCATGATGACCCACGCACTCAGTACAAAGCGCAGGATCAATCTCATAGATTGATTCCCCCATATAAATTGCTTCATTGGGACATACAGGCTCACAGACATCACAATTGATGCATTCATCTGTTATATATAAAGACACGCTACCAACCTTGTTGATGTTTACGCTCAAATGCCTGAACGACGACAGCAGGCACGAACTTGGTTACATCACCCTTTAAACGAGCGATTTCACGAACTAATGTCGATGAAATAAATGAGTATTGCTCTGAAGGCGTTAGAAATACAGACTCAAAATGAGGATCAAGCTGACGATTCATATTGGCTAATTGGAATTCATATTCAAAGTCAGAAATCGCTCTTAGACCACGAAGTACAGCTGTAGCACGTTGTTCACGGAAAAAATTAACCAACAAGCCATCAAATCCTACAAACTCAACATTGGTTAAATGACTTAATGATGCTTTGGCTAACTCAACACGCTCTTCTAAACTAAACACAGGATTTTTATGATGACCAATTGCAATTGCAACAACAACTTCATCAAACATTTTTGATGCTCTTGCAACTAAATCAACATGTCCATTGGTAATTGGATCAAAGGTCCCTGGATAAATCACACGTGTTTTAGACATGCGTTGTACTCTAAGTGAATGAGATAAGGCATGTATTTTAACAAAAGTTCGCAATAAACGCGAAATTCCTAAACAATGGAAAAAGGTTACGTTTTACGGCACAATAGATGCAATTGTGGAAGTTTGAATTATGGCGCAAGCAACAGTTGTAAAAAATAATAAGTGTATATGTTCTTTATAATTCTTTACAGTTCTTTTTATTTTCATAAATACCTGAATTAAAATAATAAGTGTTCTTTTTAGTTCCATATAGTACGTTTTAATTCTCGTTAAAAACGGGTAATAATACGGGTAACGAATCAAGTAAGTTCCTGTAATGGCTGTTGTTAAACTATCTGACGTTAAAATAAAGACTTTAAAACCAAAAGATAAGGTTTATCGAATATTAGACTCTGATCGTCTATATATAGAAGTGCGCCCCACTGGTGCAAAAGTATGGCGATTTAAATTCGTTTTTAATGGTAAAGAGTCATCTATGAGTTTAGGTGAATACCCTTCTATTAGCTTGGCTGAAGCACGAGCACTTAAAGACGAAATGAGAGCAAAGCTTGCAAAAGGAATTCATCCTGTTGAAGATCGAAAAAATATCAAAGCACAAGCCCTAGCAGAAACAACCAACACTTTTGATGCGATAGCAGCTGAGTTTAAAATTAAGCGAATGTCATCAAAGTCGGAAATCTATCAAGAAAAGTTTGAGACTGCTTTAAAAAAGGATATCTCCCCTGTTATTGGGAATAAGAACGTAAATGACGTAACTTCGGCTGACGTTCTTAAGATATTAAACAACACTGTAGATCGCATCGTTAAAGAATCAAATGGTAGGTTTACTGGGGCTTCTGCAGCACTTGAAAATAGAAGATTTCTTGGCGCAGTTATAAGATATGCTATTGCGACCTTAAGGGCTGATAATGATCCTACGTATGCGGTACGAGATGTAATTAAGCGACCACGTGTAAATCACGCTAGAGCACTCACAAAAGAAGAAAGGTATAAAGCTAGAACAAGCCTGCCTAAATATAATGGTACTCAAACAGTAAAAAATGCTGGCTTTATTCTTTTATACACAATGCTTCGCGCTGTAGAAATTAGAAAGATGCAATGGTCATGGGTTGATTTTGAATCCCGAATAATCACTTTCCCAGTCGAAGTGATGAAGAAAGCTAGAATTCATGTGCTGCCTATATCTGATCAAGTATTTGAAGTATTAAAGCAACAACGTGAAATATCAGGTGATGGTGATTTGGTATTTCCAGCAATCTATAGCAAGAAAAATAACGGGATGTTGGCTAAAGAAACTTTAAACAGCATGCTTGAATATATAGGATTAAAGGGTGTAACCACTCATGATTTTAGAGCTACCGCTTCAACCTTGTTATATGAAAAAGGATACGAGGAAGCGTGGGTAGAAAGGCAATTGGCACATGCTGAATCAAATAGAACTAAAGCTTCTTATGATCACTCTAAACATCTAAAACCTAGAAGAAAAATGATGCAAGACTGGGCTGATATCGTCGATAGTTGGGGTAAGCAATGAGACCGTACTACATAAAAAAGAACGGACTTTACTTGCACGTACAAACGACTGAGCATGAAGAATATCAAGACTCGTCTGATATAAATGCTATGTACACAATGCAGTATGTTTTTAAGAAAGAAAAAGACGGGGCAAAGACTTTCTATGATTCTGCTGAAGCGAGCACTTATATAACAAAGAGAAGATTAAAGGGTGTGGAGGTAGTGAGGGATTGATGCTTGCTAATGTTGCACACACTGCAAGCAAACACTGATATTGACGTTTGTTTTAATTGAGTGAGCTGTGCAGCTTGATAGAAGCAAGCACAGCACTGTAACGATTGAAGTAATGAAAGAGCGTTTGCAATACTTCTTAATTATCTTCTGCTGCATAGATTAGATTCTCCGCAACTCGATTAGTCCAACCTTTGCCATATGTGGACCACGTGCTTAATGATGTATAAAACTTCAAGCGTTCAGCTGTTAGCTTTAATAAAACATCGTTCACATCCATGGCTTTTACCGCTGCAATTGTTTTTGGACCAATCAAGCCATCCGCAGGAACGCCAGCAACTTGCTGAAGCTCTTTGATTGCTCGTGACTTGCCAGCATTAACGGCAAAGTCCCAAAGCTGAAATACGATTGATGGATGCAAGCTATCTGCACCTAACTTATCCCACCAATCTTTTTTATAAATCGCTTTGGCTTGCTCAAGGGTTAGATTCTTAATATCTAGGTTTGGATAGGTGTTTGCAGCAATACCAAACTTTGTGCCTTTTAATACACCTACTCCAACCTTGCCACCAGTCCAATTACCTGGATCACGCTTGTCATTTGAATATCCAGCTTCGTGACCTATCAAGCGATTAAATGCTTTTTCAAAGTTCATGATTCACCACCCTTGCCACTAATAATCGCAACAAATGCGGATTTAATTTCCACGATAACTTCTGAAACTGTTTTACCTTTCAATAATGCAATTGATTGGTAAGCAATACCGATAAAAAGTAATCCAAACACTGCAAACATCAGCATGATGAAGCCTTGGAACATTGTGGATGTAGTTAAATAGCCGTAATGCTCTATAAATGCTGACCCACCGTACAAACTTACTGTGACGCTACAAACAAACTTTGTAATAACCCCTAATGAAACTTGAATTTTACCGTTTGTATCAATATCACCACTGAGAACAAGTGCAAGAATTGCCCCGATCACGGCTGGAAAGATTTTTAAGACCCATGGAATTGTGTTTTCTTGCATGATTTCACCCAATTTTTGACATTAAAAAAACCTGATCTAATTAAAGATCAGGGTTAGATGTGCATTAAACAACTGCACCAGTCGCATCAACCCATGCTGTCCCAGTCCACCATATCGGTTTCCCTTCTGCTGCTAGTGTTGTATCAAAGAACTGTACGCCTGCATCACTACTTGTTAATCCAGTAGGTCTGTTCGCTGTTGTATCTTTCTTTGTGTACCAGCCTGTAGCTGCCCATGTGCCAGGTGTTGCTGCTGTGCTTGCTGTTGCTGCTGTGCTTGCTGTTACGCAAGTCCATTCTGTCACTACTGAATTTGTTGTGTTTGGGTTTGTTCGCAGCACTTTGTCGCCATTTGACCAATCACCAGTCGTAGGTATAGCAGCAGCACGAATCATTTTACGAACAACGTTTGTACTTGATGCTTGTAATATATCACCGTGCCTAATTTCACCTGTTCCTGCATCAAGACGGATGCTCTCTGTTGATGTGCCGTCACCCTTATAAAGCGTTAAATGTCGCTTACCAGTCGTGTTTGTATTTAAAAACATGCGGAAACTTGTATTTGAGCTTCCACTGTTTAGATCGGGATCGTAGTCTAAATTTGTACTTGCTGTTAAGTATGTTGATTTGAATTTAGCACCGCCGAAACGCAAGTCTCCTGTAGTTGCTGATGATTCAAAGCGAGTATCTAGTACAGTACCAACTTTACTAGCGTCTTGAACATTAACTGTAGTTGTTGTTGCATATGTTGTATTTATACGCTGTGTGTTTGTGCCAAGCGATGTTATATTAAACCCAATTGGCGCGCTTTCCATGTGCGTACCGATAAACACATTATTCGCAGCATCTACATAGACGTGACAGTCTGTATTTTCTTCAAAGTCTGTACCTATTATCAGGTTTCCTGAACTTGATGATGTGAACTCAGCACCTCGATATGAACCTCCTGCTTTACCACCGAAAATCTGATTCGCATTTGCTCCGCGAACAAATTTAAATGCAGCACCTCCTGTACCTGATGCAAAAGCACGCGGAATGTTAAGCTTATTGAAATAGCATTGTTTTGAAGTATCTGAGTCAAATAGAAATGCACCGCCATTCGCCGATGAACAATTAGCAGCGCACTGATCAACATTTGCGTAAGATGTGTTGTATAAACTTAATCCAGATTCACCAAAGTTTTTGGCATTAAAGTAAATACCGATTGGATTAAAACCATACGTTGTTGCTGTTGGTGTTTTTGGCTCTGCGACAGATGTTGCATTCGCTGTTAGCTGGATTTCAGTACCAAGACCGAGGACATCAACACCCCCACACCCAATCCATTTTTGCCCGTTGTAAAACTTAAGTGGTCTATCTATTACATAGCAATTTACAGCCGTTTGATTAAATAGAATTGAGCCTCCCGCGCCAACATGGTCGATAGCTGCTTGACACGCAACCCAGTCGATAGAGTCTGTTAGTGCTGTTGCATGAGGGTAGACCGCCTGAATCGCTGTTAAATTACTAAACTTCCCACTAGTAACCCACTCTTGGATTGTATGTAGAGTACCATCACCAATCGCGCCAAAATCTTTGACACTGATACGCTCACTGTTTTTAGTTTTTTGCGCTGTATTAATCTCCTGTTGCGTTTTACCGCTTTCATCAACAACAAAAGAAGCGTCCCAGCCTTTATCAACTGCAATTTGGGAAAGACGCTGCATTAAATAATTGTAGTACTCATCCAACTGGTCTAAAGCCACACCTTGTTTTCTGATTTCTTCTAATAAGTAAGCACGCAACTCGTCATCTCTATCATCAACATAATTTTTAAGATCATCGATTCGATTACTTAAAATCCAGTCTGCAACACCTAATTCCTGAAGCTTCCACCAGATCCAGTCAAAATCCTTATTCACGGCTGGAGGACGGAATGAGTTGTTGTAGGACTGGTAATCTGTAGTGCGACTAAATGGTGTATTTCGTTGAATAGTAATCTTTTTACCATTCTCAGGCGCAGTATTAAAAACCACAGCGCCATTGCTTAATGACCACGCACCCACAACTGGCTCTACATCATCCACCAATACAATTAAATGATCCTGATTATCACAATCAAATTCCAATGCAAAGCTTGTGGTGATGCCATTTGAAGTATATTCAATGTATGGCGTTTGTTCTTGGACAGCCATAAAACCCCCTAATTCTCAAAGTCTAAAGTGGCTTCATGCACACCACCATTTGTTCTCCAATTAGGCGATTCTTCATAGTCTGTTGTGTTGTGTGTTTTACCTACTCGTTCAGGTACTTCTACAATTGCTAAGGCTAGTGAGTCGAGAAAATCATCAGGTTGATCAGTAATAGCTGGATTCCACTCACGCATCTGTTTGACCTGAATTGAATCCTCGTGATTTTCATCTTCAAGCACTGATAAATGTGCCCATAAAAGACCTGAAACTAAAGGTCCTTCAATACCGCTCAGAATCCTCTTATTTTTAGATATGCTTGAATGTTCTTCTGATACGCCACATCGTATTCCCCTTGTTTTTAAAGCAGCCTTGAGAGCAGCAGGCGCAAAATTCCCTATGCCATTGGTCTCTACTGTAACTCTTGGTAAATGAAATTCTTTGATGATGTCGCATAGCTGCCATGCTTGACCACCAACGACATGCCCGTTTTCGTCTGTTTCAATCACTTCACCAGTTAAAGCAATTGATCTGTGCCAATATTTATTTCCTAGATCATCGTGAAACACTAAGGCTGTAGATGATTTATCAGATTTGGTTTTACCTGATGATGGGTCCCAACGGAAAGTAGCACCCACGATTCGGCGCTCACCAAGCATTAGAATAAATTCTCGATTTGCTCGTTTTAATACTGGCTCACAATCATAAGCATGCATTTTGTCAGGGTCTAAACGCACATCGCCAATCGGTTTTGCGTGCATTTGATACTGAGAATCCCATTCATTCAGGGTTTGGCATTTTTCACGTCTTTTCGCCATTTCTTTGGCTGTGAATCTTTCGGGCCATATTCCCTCTGAGTAGAAATCAATTAAATAATGTTCTTCATTAATTTTGACTTCCCAGTATTCACCTTTTTGAACACAAGAATATCCAACACCTTTTTTTAGATACTTTGACCCTTTCCCAATTCCAGTAAACGCATGTATAGGCTCGAAATCTAAAAGTACAATTTGCCCAACTTTACTGTTCTCGATACGCTTTTCATGCTCGAACATTTTTAAGATCAAACACTTTACATCACTCAATTTTTTGATTTGTTCATACAATGAGTCGTATGTGTGCGGTGTACCGATCCAAAGCTCACGTGCTCCTGGTATTGCAATATGTGTTTGCTCACTTAATTTCTGTGGTAGCTTTTCTCTTGCTTCAGGCGTTCCAGTTGTCTTTGGTGTTTCTACGTCATCATTTTGGATGAAGTGAGCACGATGCCCTGTTACCCCTGAAAGAATGCCTTTAGCCAACATCGTCCCATAACGAACATCATCTGTTCCTTTGACAAACCAACGTTCAACCTCACCCTTTTTAATCTTCACATCTTCGTTGTTGATTGTTAGAGGGTGTCTAGCCAATACGTCCCTTGTTCCGCTACTACACTTATAAGCATCCGAATCTGTTGTCCCTTGGTGCAGTATTTGAGTTTCAGGATAGCAATAGATCACCCACGCATTAAACACGTCCAAAATCGTAGATTTAGAATGTCCACGTGGCATCATGAGCAATGCCACACATCCCACGATCAAATAAAATGCTTCTAGGAACTCACAAACACGCACGTGAAAGTCGGGTACTTTCCACCTTTGCACTTCTGCCCAAAGCAAGAAGAACGCAAGAAAGCTAATTTTCGGCTTATTCATTAGCTCACCCGTTGTTTGATCTTAGCTGCTTCTTCTTCTGCTTTCTTGATTAGATTTTCTTCATGCTTGCGTTGAGTATCTTCATTTGCGCTTGTTGGTGGCAATACCCCTCTACGGTACGCTAGTACCTGTTCAACCTTTGTGATAGCAGATGCACATTGATTTAAGCCTTTATAAAGCCAAACTTTATCTCCACGTTCTTCAGGCGTTTCAAAACCACACTCACTAGCAGCATAAGCAATTTTAATTAAGTCATCTGTCATCGTTTCTGTGAGTTCTTCTAACTCTTTAATCTGATCATCACGCATAAAAAAGCCCTCGCATATAGTGCATATATACAAGGGCTTCGAGTGTGGTGTGTTGGGTGTTATAAATTGAAAGGATATTGTTAATCGCAAAAATATTGCATATATTAAAAACTTAACAATTTATACTTATATGAGTTAAAAAATGAAAGCAATTATCTTAACAATCATGATGACTATGCCTGTGTTTAGTTTTGCAGGAAACTGCGACCATAGCTGGCAAAATGATAAAAATGGAAATTCTTGTGGTGATCGTGCGGCAGATCGTCGTGATGGTGGTCGTTAAATAAGAGGGCTTTTGCCCTCTTTCTATTTGATCATATTTCTTATTGTACCACCCTCTCAAAATCAGGCGATTGTACATCGTTAAGGTCATCACCCCACCAACGTGTTCGCCCTTGTTCTCGCTCTGCTTTTCTTAAAAGCTTTTCTCTGTATCCTGGTGCAACAATATCTTGTAGCTCATCAAATACTAAACGGTTTGTAGCTGCTTTGGTATACCACAAGTTTTGTGCAGGGATTTTACTCTTTGCTAGTTTAAAGGCTTCATTCGCTGCATTGGTATCTTTACCCTCATAGTATTGAGTAAGATTGCCAACTGTTAAACCTAGTACGGCTTTAGCATCCGAACCAAATGGACCAACTAAGAAATCAGAAGTACTACGTCCACTTGTATCAGTTCCAGCTACTAGAATATCCCCAAGAATTGATAAACCTCCTCCCTGAACTGCTGATCGAGTTAAAAAGTTCATCGTCTTTTGTGGGTCTTCGCTATCCCACATCGTTTGTGGATCGTTACCATTCGCTAGTTCTTTCAGTTGCACAACCAAAGCACCCAACAATGTAGTCATTGCAAAGATAGATGCACCATAAGCTGCTTTTGAAGTTCCCTTTTCCATTGATAATGCTCGACTACCATGTCGCATAAGAAATGCTGCTGGAAAGGACTTGAACTGAAGCATAGATTTAAATATTTCCCCCGTAACAGTCCCTTTGCGTTGACCAGCACTCATAAAAGTACGCTCTCGCAATCCAGCCTCTACAACCGCCATGCCTTGTTCATCTAGCAAATGCGCTTGGAACTGAGTGGCGATTTCATCTTTTACTTGTTTAGGATCACCAAAGGCTGTTAGCTTGTCATCTGGAATCTCATAAATAGAACGTGCTGACATAAGTTGATTGCCTTTGCGGTCAATCACTGGATCGGCTAAACGCATTACTTCCCATGCCCGCTCGCTCAAGCCTGTTTTTTCTAGTAATTCACGGTCAATTTCGCCTAAATCTTGCCATGACTTCGTTCGACTCAAACGCCCATATTTCTCCATAAGCATTTTGGTAAAACCAACTTTAGATGCTGCTGTTAATGCATTAAGTCCTGAAATACGCATAACTTGCGAAGCAATTCCGCTCGAAACTCTAGCTAATGTTTGTGATTTTCCATGAACTGAAGTTAGACCATCATCTGACCATCGAGCAATTGAACCTAGCATTTCCTCGGTAGCTAAACCTAAGCTATGTGCAAGCTCCCGATCTTCTTTGTTTTTAGGATTTAACTGGGTAAGCAATTCGCCAAAGGTTTTACGGTATGCAATATTGTGGATGGATGCTGTTTTAGCAATCATAGCCTGATCTGTAACGCTTGCCAGCGTTGTACCACCAAGCATAGACGCAACATTCATAGACCGATAAGCAAGCCCTAAATTGGCTAATACTTCTGATTGTGGTGTATTTTGCCCCATAAACTCATCAAACATAACTTGAGCACGTTTAATGGTTTTGTTTTCATTACTTGATATTAGACCTTTTTCACGATCTTTCTTATCAGCTGCATCCATCAAAATACGCATGGCATTTTTTGGGTTGCTACCTAAATTCTCTACAAGTGCAATATCTTTAGATAAGCCATTTATATGAGCTTCAACTAGATCAACAAATGGTAACCCACCAAAATCAGCTTGATATTCCAACCATGCTTCAGCATCTTTGAAATGAAGTACACGACTTTCACTGTGACGACTGGTAACTTTTGAATTTCCACCGAAACTTTGACGACCTATTTCTGTCTTGTTAGCGCCATTGGTAGACAGTGTATCGAACGAATATTCCAATAGTTCTCGAATTTCTTGTTGTGAATAATAAGTACCATCTTCATGCACGTATTTTGATGTATCAATTAAACGTTCTGCTTGATCAACCCAAGCTTGTTTCCCTGCTTTCACGATCTTTTCTAAGCTATGTGCCTGTGGTAATCCCCAATCATCTAGCTTTCCAATGTCACCGCCTGAGCGATTAAAGCGTTCACGCATGGTTTCAAACACTTCCCCCATTTTATCTGAGATGCTTTTAGCAGTTGCATCACCAGTGCTTTCACCAAATCGTTCACGAACAATTTTATTTACCAGTTCTTTATCTGTGAAAACGCCTAGTCCACCTTTTACGGACGTATAGAACTCAGTTAAATCACCTCGATAGAGTGAAGCAATTGCACGTGATTTTGAATCTAAAGATTGGATTCCTGACATATCGCCATGCGGAGCGACTAAACGATCTACAACTTCACTTGCTGGTAAAGTCGGATGATCTAGTAAAGCAAGGTTTTTGCTTTGCGTGAGAATGTCTAAAGCTGCAATTTTATGTTTTCTTTTTAATTGGTCTTGAATGTCCTGAGCTACAAACTTGCCTGCTTCGGTGAGCTTGTCTGTATCAGAAAGATTTCTCCAATTTTGAATATCTTTTTTCGCCAAAGCCTTCATTGCATCTTTGATACGGTTTTCAATATCTGTGGCTTCTTGTTGGCTAAGTGTCGCCTTGCCTAATGCTTTTGCTACGGCTTGTTTGCATTGCTCTTTCATAAAAAATGCCCAAATAGTTTTAGGCTATCTGAGCATAGTTAAAGGTGCGATTTGTTGGGTGTGTTTATCCTAAGATAAGGGCAATAAATAAGAATGGAGCGGATAAGCACAAGCCAACTAAAAAATCAGTCAACTTTCCATCTCCTGAAAATTTACTAATCACTGGCAATATCACGACGATTGCTACTGTTGCCCAAATCAAGATGGAGAACCAAATCATAATAGTGCCTATCTTTCTAAATACAGTTCTACAATATCAAAAACTATGCTTTACCAATGGCTTGCTTGTTTTAATATTTCTTTTGTATCCCAATCAACATGCTGTCCACACCAATCACAAATATAAGCATTGGTATGCATAAGACTAGGTTTTCTAAAATCAGTTTTGTACAGTTGATGTTCAAAAGGTATATGTTTTTTCTTAATTATAGAGTAATAAGAAACAAAATTATGAGGGCAAGACCCTTTATATCGTCCATCATTTTTTACTTCTGCATCTGTGGCAAGTCGAACGTCTGAACTACCAAAATAAGCCGTGACTTTTTCTCTGCGAGCCTCTATTTCCCATTCTGCTACAGCAGTAACTGTAAAAACACGTTTTTCAGTGCTACTAAAAATAGAAACTATTTTTTTTCCTAATAACTCATTTCGCATTTTGATACCTCTATCAAAAACCTGAAAATGGGTGCGGAAAGCATTCAGGTTAAATGCCTTTCAGTGATCAGCCTATCCGCTTAAATATTATACCATTACCCAAACTGCAAAGCGCAACTAATAGCGGTTTGAGCTGCTAAAGTGTCCTCTTGAGCTTGACGTGCTTCTGCTTCTAATTCATCTAATCGTTGGCTCAAGGTCATGGTAATTTCTTCTATGTTGCCTTCAGGATCAACACGGCTCACAGAAATTAATTGATCAGGATTTTGCATGATGATATCTAAAGCTGCTGATTCTTCTGGACCATCACCAAACAAACTACCTTGTCTTGGATCGCCCATGGATTCAATGCGATCAATTTCTTGCTGAATGTTGTCAGTAATGCCTTTTGCACTTCGCTTATTAGTCTCAAAAACATTAAGAAATGCTTTAGCGCCATCACTTAAACCATCATCAATAAGCTGACCTTGATTTAAATAATCATCTACTCGCAAGCCATTTGCTTTTAAGTCGCTAAGCTTCTGTGCTGCTTGTGACAGGTCTTTTGCAATTGAGTTGCTATGTCTACCACCTTGACGCACTAAGTCATCTAATTGCGCCAATTGAGGGGCAACACGGAGTAAAGCATTAAGAACAGATTTACTATCATCATCCAAGTTTTCAGATAGACGCGCTAAAAGATTCGAATCACCATAAGCCCGTTGAACCAAAGCTGACTCAATTCTTCGTTTCCCCTCTTGAGATAAACGCCCATCACCAGTGATAACAGTTGCTCGCTCTGATTGTGGCAATTGATTCACAAAGCCTTTAACAAAATCCATGCTTTGATCAAGGTTAATATTCCCATCGGAGTTGATTTTTAAAAGTGATGAATCAGGTAAACGATCTACATCAGATTTTGCTCGTTCCGTTGCACTTAATTGTGCTACATCACTTTCATTTGCAAGTTTTGCGAATGATGGACGATCAACTTCTGTGAGCCTTGTGCGAACAAGAACTGGATTATTAAATCCTGAAACATCCCATCCACGACTATTTGCATAATCACTCACAAACTGACGATAGGCTTCTGCTCTACCATCTGAATAAGCTTTACCGATTGCCAATGTACGACCATTGCCCGATTCAACAACATTATCCATTCCAATAATTGGCGCGCCATCTGATAACTTATAGCTTTCACCAAGTAATTCAGGTTTTAAATCATCAGCCATACGTTCAATTTGTTGGCGTGACGCTTCACGTGTACGGTCACGTGGTTGTAGCTCTGCTGGATAATTGGGATTTACTCCATAGAGAGCATCATTTGAAGTGATTAGATCATTCAGATCACGTATTTCATAAGAGAAGTCATAGCTTGAACCATCCATTCCAAAGGCAGTGCTATTGCTTTCACCGCCATATCTTGAACTGACTGTATTCCATTTTTTGCGCCACTTATCTATGGCTTGAGCTACTGTCATTCCAGTCATGCCATTGTTGTTGACAATATCAGCTGCATTTTTCTTATCATACTGACTTACAACATCAATAAGCTTGGCGTTTGGATCAGCTTTTAAAACATGTACTGCACCCGATGGACCTAACAAATGACCTAAATATTGCTCATGCGCAACTGGTGAACGTCCAATATTCTTTGCGATGTAGTTATTCGCCTGCTTGATATGTTTTAAGCCAATTCGGATTTGTTCATCAACATTAAATCGGTCACCACCGCCTAAGTTTTTCCATGTTTTGTCTAGGACTTGGAATAAGCCTTGAGCAGTAGAATTAGGGTTTTTAGCTGTATGGCTAAAATTACTTTCCATTTGAGATATGGTTAATGCAACACCTGGATCAACTCCCTCTTGTGATGCACGTCTTGCAATAGATTTAGCATTATATGGCAAAGCACTTGCTTCAATATCTAAAGGCTTGCGTTTTTCCTCACCCTTAACCACGTTTGGCACGTTTACAGGTCGACCAACTTTAAGTTGTTGAGTGGCATTATCCAAGTTAATAAGATGATTGTTTTGCTGGATTAAATCCTTTGGCATTACAGGTGCAGTTGCATCCTCAAGCTGCATTCGATTTACTTCAAGAACACTTTGCACCTGAGTTGCTTTAGCATCTACATCGGCATTTAAATTATTTAATTCAGCATCAATTTGTTTGCCTACATAATTTGAATATCCACGACTAGCACCGAATAAAAGAGCATTCAATGCAAGGTCAGTCGCAACACTTTGATAGGTGACTTCGTATTCTTTGCCCTGTTTCTCAAATCCAGCAGAATCTAGTATTTCTCCACTTAGCGCTTGTCCACCAGTCGACAAAGCAGTTGAGCCACCTACCGACAAAGCAGCATCTTTTAAAGCGCCAGCGGTTCCTTTGAAGCCATAGGATAAAGGCAATGCTGTAGCTACTGTTGCCACAGCACCATCCACAGCAGCGACTTTTAAAGCTGTCTCGCTATCAACACCTTTTGCAGTTAAATCTTTATATTTGTAATTGGTTTCAGAAGCACCAGTTACGGCAGATGCCCCAACTACACCACCGAATAAACCACCCGTTACAGCACGTGTAGCATAATCTCCTAGTGCATAACCAACTTGACCAACGACCCCTGTATTTTCTTTATCTTCTAAAGCATTAATGCCTTCTAAAACCAAGCTGTCACGTGCTTTTTCTTTCTTATCCTTGTACTCAGAATAAGGCTCGATAAATTCATTGGTAGATACATCTTTTAAACTGTACCCGACACGATCAACCACGGCATCAATTGGTGCAGTCAGAGTATCTGCGACCTTTGCAAATCCAGCAGCAGCACCACGAATGGGAGCAGAAACTGCACCATCAAACAAACCAACTTCTTTTTGCTTGGTTGGTTTACCTGTAATGCCTTGTTTTTGTAGCTGCTCTACAGATTGTTGTTCATCATCTGCAAACGTATCAAACCAAGTCATTTTTTCACCCCATTCATTTTGATGCGCCAAATAGCACCATCAACGACAAGTGGCTGACCACGTTCATTGATCAGATCATATTGAATCTCACCTGTTGCGGATGGCTTTCCTTGACGTAAACGAAGCGATCTAAGTTCAGAATCACTTAATCCAGTTTGTTTAGCTATCGTGCTGTACCCTTGATCAAGACGATTTTCAAATGATTCATCGTTCATGCCATAAGGTTTTGCCACTTTCCAATCTGAACCTTTTTCACCCAAATAGTTTTTGAAAGAATTAGGCTGTGTGTATACGCCACCAGTCGACATACCTAAGGCAGTTTTAAGAATCGCTTTATCAGGACTCGCATCTTTAGCAGTGTGACTAAATCCTCGTGCATTCATCGTATCTGCATAAACAGCTTTGAATACTTCATAAGCATTATTTGCATTAGTGCCTGTCAATGTTTGCCCAACATATTCATTGAATGCTAGTCGCAACTCATCTTCTTTAGGCATGATCAATTGCTTGTTTTTGAGTAGCTGAGTACCTGAGATAATTGATGTCGCAAGGTCACGCCCTTCTGTTGAACTATAACCATTTGCTTTAGCCACACCAGCCATGACGTAGTTCATATCGCCACCGCCTAGCTGACCTAAAGCAGCACTCCAAATTTTGGTACCATCCTTTACACCCTTACTTTCAGTAATCAAATTACCAATAAAATTCAATTTCCCATTTACATCCAACGAATCAAATGCTTTTTTGGCTTCAGGTAATTCTTCAGGTGAAATTGGCTTAATTGTGGCATTTGCATCCTTGTCACGTTGCGAAACTTGGTATGCGCCAATATCTATGACATTAGAAGCAAAGCCTTTTGGATCAGCTTTAAGTTGTAGCGGATTGAGTTCAGGAATATTGATTCCTTTTTCGCGTAACGCTTGGTTAGGATTCTCTTTAATGGTTTTAACTTTGTTTTGATAAATCGATTCATACACTGAAAGAATTTTGTTCTCAGTTGTAGGATCAGCCGAAGTTGTGTTTTTCATCTTCGCTTTTTGCTGATTGATACGCTTTAATTGTTCGCTTGTATCTAATTTTCCAAAGTCTTGAAAGTTTTGAGATTGATTATAATAAAAATCAAAATCAGCTTGGTATTCTGTACCACTGACCGCAGTTCGCACATCTTCAATATATTTAGGATCAAGAGCGCGACCAGTTAAAACGGACTGCTTAAAGGTATCAGTAACTTTACCAGCTTCATTCACTCGTTTTTGTTCTAAGACTTGTTGCTTTTGCTGCAAACTAGCCATCTTACTTGAGATAGATTTTTGATAGTTTTGAACTGTCTCACCATCAAGGTTTGGGTATTTCCCTTGCTCAAGTTCTCCACTTAGTGTTTGCAATCCAGCAATATCAGAATTTTCGACCGCACTTAACATGCGTCCATCCAAATCCATTTTGTCAGACGTAATTTCTAAGTTTCTGCGGTACTCAGTTTTTTGTGCTTCTGGAATATTTGCATTAGCTAGATATGGCTCTAGGTAAGCTTGGCGTTTGTCTCGCGGTAATCGTGTTGCTATGCCAAAAGCCTGATCAACGATCTGCAAGCCTTTTTGGGCATCACTACGTAATTGCAAAGGGAGAAAGTCTGCGCTTTGTCTGCCTACGGTGCTATCCACATGCGATTTAAAAGTGTGCATCGCGTGCATAGGCAAAGAGCTTGATAAATCTTTGAACTGCGTATCAGTCCAAGTCTTTAATTCTTCACTGGCTTGCTGTGAATTTTTAGTACCGTTTGCAACTTCATTACGCAGTAATGTTGTTTTTTCTGTGAATGAAGTCGTCAGAAAGTCATCTACTTTTAACTTGCCTTCTCGTTCAGCTAAATCATTGTTGTAGAGTTCCAATCGCTTGTTTAAAACGTCTTGTTCTGCTTGCCTGTCTTGGCGACCTTGTATCGCACCGCCAATGGCTTGACCTATTTCTGCCAAACCATTATTTGGCGTAAATGACTGCATTTGGGCTTGAGCATCAACACGCCCTCTTGAAACTGGAATACGCATTATTTCCACCCATAAGCTTGAGCAGCAGTATCAATAGCCTTGCTTGCTGCTTTCATACCATAGTTATTGCGAGTTACTTTGCCTTGTCGCAATACATCAGAAGCACTATAACCAGCCTGACTAATATTCATTGATGCGTTATATGCTGCATCACCTAAAATTTCATCTTCGATCAATGCTGGCACACCCACGTTTACATCCAAACCATTTTCGGCAGCCACAGCACGTGCGCTAGACGCATCTTTTCGCCCTTGATTTACGATTTTTTTAGATTGTTGTTTAGCTACTGATTTGATTGTTTTAGCATTACCTCTAGCTGTAGCTTCTGCCATCAATCCGTTTGCTAGATTCCCTACTGCTTCAAAACCTGAAGAGATTGCATTACCTCCGCACATAAGCTCATCCTCCAAAAAGTGTCTTTACTTTTATAATTCCCTGAACATTTTCAGAGTGATATTTCACAGCATCAAATGCTGGATCTCTTTTCTTTTTTTTGGAATCCACCTCTGTTTTTGAAGTTGATAATTTTGAATCAATTGGGAGTCTTTCAGCGCTAAGACCTGAAACAACTAAATGTCCACACATGATTAAACCTCCATCTCTAAAACATAACCACGCAGCTCAAAACCAAGACTTTCATAAAGGTTGACGACCTTTTCAGACTGAATGCCCGACATTGTGCCTAATTGAATACGATCAGCATTTTGCAACTTAGACCAACCAATGAACGCATCAATTAGGCTTTTTGCTGCATTAGAGCGACGATATTCAGGAAGTACATAAACACCTTGCTCAAATGCGATTTTGTGCCCTGTGCGCCAATCTGAGTTGATTGCGCCTATGACTGCACCTACTGGATTGCTGTATTCATCTGAAACTATGAAAATTGACCCATAACGACGAATCAGAAGCCCAAATACTTCTCGTGCTCCACTCTCGCTAAAGCCTTGCTTTGAAAAAATTGGTGATTCTTTGGTGAGACGCTTGCCGAAATCAACAAGCGTTTCGATATCCTTTAAAGTTGCTGCTCGGACGTGCATCTCTATTTCTCATTGATTGATACCAACATAGAGATACTTTGCATGTGAAATGGCAACGGTTTGTTGTGTGTTATCTTCACTTGAAGATCATGAAGTGATTGCCACCCTATAAAACTGTCTAATGTATAACCCGTATATGGCAAGTTCAAGAAAGCATTTTGGTTGTAAAGTTTGGTCGAAATCTCTTGATCATTGATATATCCACCAATCGACTTATTCAAAAATAACGCCATCTCATGCACTTGGATTTTATGAAACATTGCTGTTACTGGAACTTGGCTAAAATCAGGTGGAAGTAAATCAATTTCCAATTCAAATGATTGACCTAATTGAACTGTTTGGCTTAGTGTTTTATCAGGTATGTTTAAATTTGTTCCAACAATTGTGTAGGTTGAATAGTAATAACCATCGGCATTGCTAAAGCTCACTATTGAATTATCTAGCACCTGAATATCTAAATTGAGTACCGATCCAACACCATTGACCAAAGTAATATCAAACTCACAGTCACTTTGAGCTGAGTCTTTTATTTCTTCTAGTACAGTAAATCCATTGCGATTACTGAGCATAAAACACTGATCTTCACCCAAGCCTGTAGGCAAAGCACACATAGATATAACTTGCCCACCAAAATTATGTTGCGACCAAGCATTCATTTCTTGATCACGCTCAAGCGTAATTGATGCAACCATTCCATCATTAAGAACAATCCACACAATGCTATTTGGTGTTTGTTGGTAGGTAAGCTCTTTGATTCCACCATGATTTTCAGGAATATGCGGTGCTATCGCTGATAGTTCAGGCGATACCAATCCATCAACTTCAAAACGGTATGACATTGCTCTTAGGCGTTCACCACCACGCTGAACAAACAAAAGCTCGTTGCCTACCCGACACGGTTTAACATTAGCCTGCACACCAAATGAAGTATGTTCATCAATTTGCGCTGTACTTGGTGTTAATGGCCCTTGTGAATTGATAAGAAATTCTGCCCCACCAGTAAGGGCGACCACGCCACCACGTTGAGCAAGATGCAAAATGTTATCTGATTGTGCTGAACTAGACGCGATACTAAAAGCATCGGCATCCTCTGTGGTTTCCAAGAAGTTCCCATCATCAGCAATTCGACTGAACCACATTTGGTTAGGGCTTGTTTTTGTATTGGCAAAAACTAGACGCTGTTTAAAGAAACATACTGTTTTTGGGTATCCAGTTTCGGCACTAAAAGCAATTGATTTTAATGACCAAGATTTAGCAATAGCCTGAATATCAGACGTTAATTTGACTAAGACTTCACCATTCACTTTAGTTGCTGAAATGTATTCGGTGATTTTGACTTGACCGCCATTAATCTCAACAATGCTGCCTACGCTATCAACGGTAAATACAGATGCGTCCCCTGCAGTAACTTCTTCCCAATTTGTATTTACTGCGGTTGGCTCTGAACCTGAATTATCCGCTAATGCTCTCCAAGTTTTGCTTGAATGAATAACTCGATCACCAGTCAGATAGGTTTCAGTATTGCTCCAATTTGGGAAAGCTGCTGCTGTCAAAGAAATGATCTTTCCAACTTCTGTTCCCGACGGTGTTAATGCGACATTGGGCGTTGATCCAAGTTCATCATTAGGATTTACACCAAAAGTAAACGGTGCAAGTTGCCAGTTGGTGAAGTCTGCTGAACATAGCAAACGCTGTACAGGCGTATCGCCTTGAACCATGTACATACGGTATTTTGTATGCGCATACTGAATTTCTTTAACTTTTTGAGCTGTGTTATATGGCGTATCTGTTTCATACACCACTGTGTACGTTCTTGGGTCGTAAACCTTGATGAATGACACACCTAAGATCAATAGATAAGTGTTTTCAGAATTGGCAATAAACGGAATTAATCGCAGTGCTTCTGCGAAAATATTTCTAAATTTAGTACCTGGTCTTTTCTTTGCCCCACCCTCAACCAAAGGCAAAGCATTTACCAATTTTTTCACACCGTTTGCATACTGCTGAATGTCTGTGCGCGTCCATAATAACGGACTTAATTCACCAGAACTTAGATTATTTTTTAATATCCATTGCTTCATTAGTAACGCTCCGAAATGTAAGTCGATTCAGCCCATTGGATGTCTTGGCTTGGTCTTTCTTGGGCGTTGATTGCTTTGGCTTGGCGTAAAATATCTTGAAATTGTGCTTCTGCGCTTTGCCCTGCTGCATCACTTCCAGTCACAGGCTTACAAAGCTTTGATGCCATTTTTAAAGTCATGGCTTCAACTAGCAGTGAATCCCACGTTTGCTCATTGTCATTATCAAAAACATATTCAAGCTGAATTGTGTTTGTATCAGCCAAGATATGGCGGTTTTCCACTTCATAACGCTCTGTATTCGCTGAAATGATCAGCACATAATCACGCGGTAAAGGGAATGCATTTGCATAACCAAAGCTTGGATAAGTGGAAACAGGTGAAAGGATTTGACGCTTTTTAGCACATGACCATGGATGAGAACGAAGCAAAGCTAAGCGTGTTGTGTCGTAAATATTTCGGCACAGTTGCGCTAGTTTCGATTCTTCTTCAAAGCTTGCGATCTGCTGACCGCCAATCATGCTCAATGCGTTATTGCAGATGGATACTTTAGTTATAGACATAATAAAACCCCGATGACTTTTGGATAGTTTCATCGAGGTTTTGAAGTGTTTTGTTGGGTATAAAAACCACCCGAAGGTGGCTTGATTCAATCTACATCATGATTCTACTTTTCAACTCTTTAAAAGCATAATCGAAAACCGTATTCATGAGCTTTTCTTCTTTCTGCATTTTCCAGATGAAATCAGTCGAGAATCTAATGAAAAATGAATCTTTATCTTTCTTCGCTCTAATTTCCACTTCTCTAGGCATTTCTTTATTCAAATATTCTACAAGCACAGAATACTTAATGTCACCATCCATTGCACCATAAAGCAAACTAAATGCACTTCCGTTTTCTTCTTTTCGCTTGAAGTCATATTTATTCGACAAGAATATCTGCAAGTTATCCATGACTTTCACCTGTGTTTATTTGAATCAATTATATCAAAAAACATCATGATCTTTAAGATTCAACATCCTTTCAATCTTTTAGTAACAAAATTAAAAAGCACCCCACCGCCCTGCTAAACGGTGAGGTGAAAGAGGTTACACAACGTAGTCGATAGCAACCACTTTAAGCTCGTTTGCACGACCAGCACCAAATGAATGAACACCACCCACTTGCGAGATGTTCTTTTTGTCAGGACGTTTAGAAATGTCAAAGCCTGTGATGTTCGCATCACCAAAATGAGCTGCTGAACCTGCATACATTACAGTACGTAATTCACCTACTGCTGCACCTTGATTCAGTTTTTCATATGGAATCCAGTTGACACCCATCCATTTGCCACCTACACCACCTTCTTGCAGCATTTTCCCTGCCATGAAGTCAGCACTTGTAAGCGTGGTATCGCCTAAAATGTCTTCCAACATATCAGACGTGTAAAGCATGTAAATGGTTTCACCATTGTGCTCATCACATTCGTTTTTACGGAAAAGTGATTTTGCTTTGATGATCTTTTGCTTCAATGTACCAAAATTTGAAAGGATGATTTGACCTGCTGGCAAGTTGACAGTAGCCGTTGATTTAGTGCCGTTGTCCGCAACTGTTGTACGAGTTACACCACCAACTAAAGCTTGATAGATAATATCGTCAGTTTTACGGTTACGAGCACTGATCAAGTTTTTCATATACTTGTCAGATGGATTTGCTTTTAGTTTTGGCAAATCACGAGCTTCAATCGGAATAAATAAATCCCAATCTGCCATTAATGCTGTACGCACACCAGCATCAGGAATTGTCCAAGTTGTGTCGCCAAAACGGTTGCCCGATGCTGACATTTCAACTTGACCCATGTCATTGATAGTGAATGATTCACCTTCAATTTTTCCACGATTCACGATTGTTTTTAATAATCGCGAGTCATTCTGCATAGCAGCGACTTCATAAGTGTCATGAAATTGCTGTACAAATGCCGCTGTGATTTTGTTTTCATTCGCCATTGGTCAACCCCCTAGCCGTATGTTCTGTTGTAGTAACTTTCAACTTTGGCATTAACACGAGCATGGTCAGGATGACTCGGATTCATGTATGCCTCTGATGCCAATAATTCTGTAATGCTTGAACCACCGCCTTGTTGTGTATTTTGTGGGGGCATATCCTCTTGTAATGCCTTGCCAAAGTGAGCAGCCAAACGAATGCCGAATGTCGGAGAATCGATTTGTTTTGGATCAAGCCCTGCTGCTTCTACCGCTTGTTTTGCAAGTCGTAGGTTTTGATCAAATTCACCACCCCATTCCGATTGCAATGCTTCCAATTGAACTGCTGTATGTTGCTCATAGGCTTGAAGAACAACGCCTAATTGCTCATTAGAAATCCCTGCTTTAAGGGCATTTTCTAAAAAGGCTTTATTACCTTCATCAGCCTTGAATGCATCGAAATCAAAGCCTTCAAGATTAACTTCGTACTTATCGGCAGATTCAGGTAAATCTGTTTTCTGCTCTTGAGTCTCTGTTTCTTGTGTTTGTTCTGTGTTTTGAGTTTCTGTACCACTTGCTTGTTCAGTTGTGGCTGTTTGCGTTTGCTCAGTAGTCTGAGTTTCTTCACCAGTTTGGGCTTGTAAATCATCCATTGTTCTCTACCTCGCTGTAATTCGGATCATTTGCTTGATTGATTTGATTAATTAAGAAATTGACAACGCTTTGCTGCCCTAAGTTAAAAGTGGTTTTGCGCTCTGATTGAGGGTCGAAAGCATCACGGCAATACATCTGTGTCAGATGCTCTAAAATTCGCTGACCATTGATGTCCAAGTCAAAAACAACACGGTATGTTTCAGGCGTTGGTCGCGTTAATTGCCTGTGCTGTACGAATTTGCCTGTAACTTCTGCTTCGTTATCTTTTTCGCGCAAAGCTTCTTCGAGCAGTTCAATTTTGTTGGTTAGCTCATTGAGTTCAGCATGAGCATCATCTAGCTGAGACTTCGTATCTTGATGAAGTCGATTTTCATCCCAGTACATGTCATGCCATTTTTCATACTTAATTTGTTGATAAATTGCATAAAACAGGATGACAACCGCCAATACAAAACCTAAATAAATCATGATCTAACCTCGCTTGTTAGTTCTGCTTCAACGCCTTTGCCCAATGCGTTTGCGATTGGTTGCGCTAAGTTTTGAGCTTGTTCTTGTGCTACTGCTTGTTGCTGTGCTTGCTGACGTTGTTGACGAATCTGATCAATTTCATCTTGCGTACGCAAAATTGACGTAGGAACACCCAAGCCCATGCCTGTGACCTGAGCAACCGCATCAAAATCAATGTTGTCTAAGATGCTTTGATCAATTGCTGCAATATTCCCTAATCCAGCGATAAAGCGTTCAATTGCTGTCACTTCTTCTAGCTGTTGAGAACGCGCTAAAGCTGAGATGAATTTGAATGATAGATTGCGACCCTGCATTTCTTCGGGTGCTTCACCGATCACGCCTGCACGATATGCAAGCCCGAAAGTACGCTCTAAAAGCGGTGTAAGTAATTCAGCTTGCCAGCGACCATATAAAGGACCTAATTGTTGGCGAATCAGATCGACACGGACGTGAACCTCTGTTGCGGTCATTGCTGGTCCATCGGCTGGCTGTAATTGATCAGCCATCATCTTTTTACGAATGCCACCTTGTAGCAATTGCAGCAACTCAACGCCGACTTGATAACCCTTGCCATCATCCATGCGCTGCATAGAATCAACGGAATTAGCGACAACGATCTTGCCACCACCCAAACGCACAGTTCGCGGATTTAAAACACCATCATCTTTAGCAATCCACATGCCGAGCGTTGAAATCTCTGCACTTCGTAACGTATCTCGCACTAACTTGTTTGCTGTTTTGGCATCAGGTAAAGCTGTTGATACTTGCCCAATGCCGTAAACAGTGTTAGGTAACTTTCGATAGCGAGGAATTACAAAAGGAAACTCGTTATAGCCCGATTCTTTTAAAATATGCTTTGCTTCTACTTCGATGTGATATGAAGCAAAAGGCATCTTTTTAGCTAAAACATATGGGCTGTCACTTTGTTGGATGTTTCGTGGCTGAACAACAGTAATCACTTTGAACTTGGTGTCAGGCTTTTCTTTGTAAGTATTGCGGACTTTCTGACTGACTTTGTTCTCTCCATACTCAGCAACTAATGCTGCTGCTGTCATGTCAAACTCTCGATACAGCGTATCAATCCGTTGATCTTGACGAGTTGAAGCTAAATAGCATTGCCCAATGTCATAAGTCTGAAAGACGTAACCGCCACCAGCTTTGCGGTCAACATCTGAATACATCACACCCCAACCAGCGACAACACAATCAGTCACTAGATCAAAGATTTCACTATCAAAGTTTGCACCATGAATATTGCGCCAAATGAATTGCGCAATCACATCAAGCCACTGTTCACCATCAGTTAATTCTGAAGGATCATCCACACCATCAGGCACAGCTTTAAACCATAATGCATTGGCTGGCGTAGTTCCTGAAATGATGCTCGATACAAGCAGTTGCGTTGCTTCTGCTAATGTTGAATCAAGTAGCTCTGCTCGTTGTGTCTTGCGTGATTCTGTTACGTCATCACCAATAAAAGATTGCTGACGCTCAGGTGCAGCATAGCGATAGCATTCCGTCCACTGTGATTCATAGCGTGAACGTTCTGCTTTCAGCTCTCCCAAGCGTTTACACAATTTAGCTACTTGATCACTCATATTAGCCCCCTAAAGTGGTTTTCTTTTGAGTGTCTGTAGCTGATGAAAGCACAGTTGAAGCACTGCGTTTCTTACGTTCTGCAATAGACGCATTCGCACTTTGCTGTGCTTCGGCTTGTGCTTTTTTTTCCGCTGCTGCTGCATCAAAGCCTTGAGAAGCTGCTTTAGTGTCAGTGAGACCGATGGCATCAGTGACAGAGGAAAAGATTTTTCCAACAGTTCCGCCACACATTAGTCAGCCTCCTTCGTAGTCCATCCATCTTTTGTTAAGAATGGAACACGTTTTTTAGGCTTAACTTCACCAGTTGACCCTGAACTTGCGTTTGCTTCGCCCTGAGTAGACTTCTTTAGCTCAGCCAATTGCGCCTGCACTTCCTCTAATTGGCGTTTGAGTTCTTCGTTAGTTGGTTCGGTCGCTTTGGTATCAGGCGTTTCATCAGCCTGAATATGCTCTAAAGCTGCATCAGCAATTTCAGCTGTGGTTTGTCCTGTGTTTTCTGTAGTTGCGCCAGGTGTTTTAATTGTTCGACTAGCCATAAAAAAGCCCTATTCGTTGTTGATAAACGGATAGAGCTAGTTTTGGTTTGTTAGTGTGTGGATTTGTTGTGTGATTGAGCCTCTTTGAATGTGGTCATTTGACATACTCCGTAATTAAACGAATAACCAAAAACATGGTCAAAGTCGCTGCTATTACACCCCAAGCAAAAAAGAATCCTCTACCAAACCATTCCAAAATCGCAGGGGTTGAAAGCTCTCCGTTATACCAACGCCATGCATACTTGATTGATACAAACAGCGCTGTTCCATAGATGATTGCTATCGCAAAGTCTTTCATTCCCCACCACCCTTGAGCGCTTGCTCTTTCTCTAAAGCCTTGCGTGCAATGTCTTTGGAATATGTATGGTCTTCTGACATCTTCACCGCCCAATAGCCATTTAACTCGCACCCATTCAGATCAGCTTCTTTTTGCATATGAGGGATGGGGTAAGCGATTTGATCCAAGGCAAGCGATAAAGCATCTATTCTTAATTGCTGTTCATTGATTTTTTCTTGAAGGTGTTGCCAAACTTGATCAGCAACAGTCATTGTCATGTTTGGATAAAAACCAACATCTTCATTAAATCTGTTCCAATTTGGTCCGAGATGATTAGCCATCATCTCTTCGCCAGTTGTTTCAATTAGCCAATTTTCGAGTTCAAGGTTTCTTCTCATCACTTCACCCCTACTTTGCAATTCGGACTAACATGATTCTCAATGTGTGAGTCGTCCCTCATGTCGTTGTCAATACGATGACCTGCTGAGATTTCTTCGGGTGTTGCGTGTCTAAAGTTTGACTCATGCGCAAACGAGTATTCACCCTTGCTCCAATAAGCTCTAATAAACTCATCGTTGTAGGACTGAATCCTCATAACCTTGTTTTGACTACTGTTCTTTAAAACTACAGCTTCACCGACCTTAAACATGCTCACCTCCATAAATAGATTCGTAGTCTGCGATGGCTTGTTTTAGGTCTTCCAACTTGTAAACCTCACCCCATGTCTTCATCAGATCAATGCTTTCGCCTTTCCACTTTTTGACCATGCAGTCGTCTTTATGGCTCCATTCTGGCAACCAAGCGTTCCACCACACAGCACCAATAAGTTTTAAATAAGTTGACCGTACAAAATGTGTTGCTCCATCAGG
>NZ_MELG01000089.1:33912-45034 GCF_001767535.1 Acinetobacter sp. GWC1_38_13
ATGATGTGACCTATGTTTCCTGGTGTGCATTCTGCTAGTTGAGCTAAGTGTTCTCGCTTACCTTCGTAACGTTTAAGCCAATCCTCCATTTCCTTGCGTTCTCTAGGATCAGGATATTGGCGAGTTCCATAAGGTTTTAATGGCTTGTCGATTTCCTTAGTGTTTTCAAAAAATGGCAGCTCTTGAATCAAGTGATGCTCTAACCCGTTATCCATTGCGTACTTAACTCGTTTAGCTGTGCAAAGCTCATAATCAGGACGACCTTTCTTCGCTGCTAGATTCTGCAAAGCTGCTCTAATTTGAGTGAGTGTTGGAGTCACTTAGCACCTCCGAACAATTGCTTAGCAAAGTCGGTTGCTTGGTATGTGATACACGAAACTTTTTCGATATAACCCAAGTCAATCAAAACCAAAATGATGGTGTAAGCCTTAGTTTTTGTTGACTCAATCACATCGCTTCTTAATTCTGAAAGTTTGAACGGCTTAGTTGCATGAGAAGCAAAGATCAAAATATCTAATCCGTGCTCAATTGCTTCTCTTTTAACTTTTAGATCAACAGTTTTACTCATACCGCTAATTCCTCATCTAACTGATCAGCGAAGTTGTCTAAAACGTCCAGCAGATCAAGCTGACCAATGTCATATTTGTATGTTTGCCACTCGCCCTCACGTGGTTCTCTTTGAATGCCTGTCTGCTCTCTCCAAAGCATTACAAACTGTTCACCGTGAACGTAATCAGGAACAGAACCAGTTGCCCAAGCTGAAACAGTGCTACCGCCTTGCACGTCCAACACATAAGCAATCTTTTCGTGCGACCAACCTAAATTGCGTAAATCAAGAATCATGCGATTGAAGTCTGGAAGCTTGTAACCTCTCTTTTGGACTATGAATTTCTTAGCTTTTTTTCGGGCTTCGACAAAACGCGCGCGTGCGCGAGGATCATTCGTTAAAGCATTTCCATCAACTCGCATGTTCACCTCGCTCTCCTAAAACTCTCTAACATCCCAAGCATTGTTTTTTTCATTCCAATGCACTGATTTAAAAGAGAAAGGATATAAACTGGCTGCTACTTTAATTTTGACTAAAGCATCATCTTCCCAGTGACCTTTCACTTCATGGACTTGCAGTTCAAAATCTTTGGTCATAACGAAAAAATCAGGTTTGTAGAACGTCTTATCTGCCAATCTCAAATTGATACAATCGAACTTGAACCAAAGGATTTCGCCTTTCATTTTTTTGCTTTCTAGGTGATCGTTATATTTACGCTCTGTTTTGTTCATAGCGCCTTGTTTTAATCTTCCTAGTACCCTTGCATCACTTTTGCTTTTATCGAGCTGTAATGTGCGTTTTTCTGCGTTATTTCGCTTGTTTTGGATTGCTTCTAGCTCCTGTTCAGTGATTCTCATGAATTAACCCTCGCATCTGCCCAATTGCATTCGATGATGGTTAGTCCACCATGTTGCAGACGTGACCAAAGACGATCACCTAAGTCAGTTTTGAGTTGATCAAGTGTCATGTTTGAAATGATCATGGTTGCTTTGCCAGCGTCATATCGTGAGTACAAAACCTTGTGTACTGGCTCTAAGCGCTTTTCACGGTCATGTAGTCCGTATTCATCAAGAATCAACAAGTCATACTCGGTGTAACGTGCAATCGTGTTGCGTTCGCTATCGTCAGTTCTTGACCATGCGCCCATGATGTCTTGTGCTAAGTTTTCGCTCGTGATGTAACGTGCATACCTGCCTTTCGCCAAAAGTGTTCTTGCTGTTGCACATGACAAATGTGTTTTGCCTGTTCCAGTGTTTCCAACCATCACAAGATTCGTCACATCACCGTTCACGATCTTTTTGGCATAGCTTGCAGTTTGAGTAAGTGCGACTTTCTGCCCTGACAACTGAGCGTTGTAATTTCTAAAACCTGAATTTTCGTGTCGCTTAGGAATCATTGCCCCAGCGAAGTGTTTTTCACGTACAGACTTTTGAACTTGAATCCCATGTTGTTTGTTTGACGCATTCACAAACTCAATTGCACAGATCGGACATGATTCACGGTTGAACATTTCGATCATTGGAACGTTGTGTTTTTTACAACGTGCTTGGGTTTGCACAATCACCTGGTTAAACATTGCGTTCATAGCATCCAATCCTCCAACTCAACTGGCTCAACTGGCTCATAATTCGTTTGAACGTTTGCCCAAGCTTGGTTTACGTTGCGAGAATCGATTTGTTGCTGTGGTGCTGGTTTACGAGTTGTGAAACTGCGTTTGATCCACTTGACGAAATTTGAATACATTTGAGTTTCGGTGACTGAACCCGATTCGATTTTCGTTGAGTAATACCCGTTGATCTCAATCAGCCAAGAATCGATTTCTTGTTGAGTCATTTTTGCGATGCCTGATCGTTGCAACCAAGCGTTCAAAGTTTGAATTTCAGGTGTCCAAAGTTTGAGCACTGAATCGACCTGATTTTCACCACACATATTTTCTTTAAAGTTTTCTTTTATATTTTCTTTAAATGTTTCTTTAATAGTGTCCCGTTCAACGGGACTGGTGTAGTCCCGTTTGGTGGTACTAGTCCAGTCACCTTTCACGGTACTAGTCCAGTCCCGTTTAGTGTGACTACCTTTAGATGGTACTAGTCCCGTTTGTTGGTACTGGTCAGCAGTGACTTTAAACTGATTTAATCGACCAGTTTTTCGGTCAACTTGGATTAAATTGCAGTCCTCTAATTCCTTAATACAAGCGATAACAGTGTCACGTTTTTTGATGCCACAGTATTTTTGAAATTGAGTGATAGAGATTGCATGTGCGTCACGATCAAAGCCTATAGTTTGGCGCACAATGAACATTAGGCATTTAAAAGCTTTATCGTTTAATTGCGCCATTATCTGGTCGTCAATTAAAGAATTCGGCACTCTTGTATAGCCTTCATCTTTCTTTGACATAACTTGTCGCTCTTGTTTTGGAAACTCGATAACTTCACCTTGTGGGCTATCATGTTTGTGTGCTAAATTCATGGTTCAGTTCTCATTCATTGCTTTGCAGTGGAATGGCAAATAAGGCTCAATTGGTTGCGACAATTGAGCTTTTTTTGTGCCTGTGATTTATGCGGATTTGGTGCAAGCTCAAGCTCGAATGGCTCAGGCGTATTCTTTGTATCTTCGGTAACTGTGGTCAGATCGATTGGCATTTGTAGACAATTAAGCATCTCCTCTACCTCGAAGATGATGTCCATGGCAGCATTACGCATAAGCTCTGAAGAGCCATTCAATTTCCTTGAACGAGCAATACGCTCTAATTTGATCTTTACTTCATCCGTGCATTTAAAAGTGATGCTTGCAGTTAGTTTTTCTGACACTGAAAGTTCTCCTGTTAAGAAGCTCGTTTTTCACGTAGTTCAATCCAAATATCCCCATATGAATCAGGGAATAACTGCTTTCGAGAACAAATTCCTCGATCTTCAGCAATTACGGCTAAGAAGATTTTTCTTTCAGTAGGAATTTTTGCCCAACCACTTACAGAAGATGGGCGAATCCCCAACAGGCTGGCTACTGCATTACAGCCTCCGAGCTTCTGTATTAATTGATCGTCTGTCATGTCGGTCTCCAGTGATTTTTATTAATTATTAGGCATTCCTTATTTTAAATCAATAGGAATACCTAATTTATTTCATGTTAGGATTACCTAACTATTTGGATCAGATTATGAAAACATTAGCTGAACGCCTTAGATATGCTATGGAAGTACTCCCACCTAAAAAAATTAAGGGAGTTGATCTTGCTCGTGCTGTTGGAGTAAAACCACCATCAGTTAGCGACTGGTTAAGTGGAAAGTCGAAAACGATGGAAGGACCAAATTTAATAAAAGCTGCCAAGTTTTTAAAAGTAAATTCAACTTGGTTAGGCACAGGATCGGGATCGCCTACAGATATAGAAAAACAACAAGAATTTAAAAATGCAGAATTCTTTGATTTAAATTTAAGGAAAATACCTATATTGGATCATGTACAAGCTGGGCTGTTTAACAGCGTCGCATATGATGGATTAATTCCTCTAAGTTATTCATATACTGATTATATTGGTTCAGACCCTACTTTAATTTTTGGACTAGTTTTAGAGGGACTTAGTATGTCTCCTGAATTTATGCCAAATGACAAAATTATTGTGGATGGTGCTCTTTCACCTAAACCAGGTAGCTTTGTGGTGGCTCAAAATGGTGATAATGAAGCTACATTCAAAAAATATAGAGTAACTGGGTATGATGAGTATGGTAGAGAGGAATTTGAATTAGTTCCATTAAATCCTGATTTTCCAGTAATTTCATCTAAAGACCATTCAATTTCTATAATAGGCGTTATGGTTCGCCATATGCGTGATTACAAATATTGAGAAAATAATGACTAAAGTTTGGCGACATTTCACTAAAACCCCAGCTCAAAGAGCTGGTTTTATATTATTAAATATAGGCTTGATTTCTTTGTTTTTTTGGGCAATGAAAAGAAATTTAGACTTTTTGGAAATTTTCGATCCATATTACTTTCCTGATAGTAGGCATTCTTTTATATTTCACTTGTATTTATATTTTATTCCACTAGGTTTGCTTTTAACTTTTGGATATAACATACTGAACAATATAAGAATATGGGTTGTTAGTGGTTCAAAAGATGGTGAAGAACGTAAAAAAACTAAATATATCCCTCCAATGAAAACACTTCATTTTTCCAATAATTTGGATGCATTTAAGTTTGCTTCAAGTAATTTTCAGGCAATTTTTGAACCTAATCAAATGAGTATAGGGTTAATACAAGAAAAAACTCTTTTAAATAATGGAACTTATCATTTTTTAGTTCAACTGGCTGACACAAGTAGAACTGTTTTGGTTAGTGGTTTTAGTGATAAGTATGCTGACAAACTCTCTAAGGGCAATCTAGTGTATTGGGGGTTTATAGATAAAACTAATACAAATAATCCATGTGAACCTGAAGCTATAGGTCATATTATTGCTGCATTAAGTCCAGAATTTGATCCCAATTCAAAAAGGTGGTCAATAAAAATAGATTGCTCCAAATAATTTAATTTCTTCATAAACCCGCTCTAGGCGGGTTTTTTATTGTTCATCAAAATTAAAATAAAAAAATATTAGGAATACCTATTGATTAATTTATTAGGAATGCCTAATATTATCTCACCAACCAAAAAAAAAGCCCCGACAGTTTGGCGACGCGGGACTTTTACTCTAAGAGTGAGATGAGTATGAACATAAAAGCAAATGTAGTCAAATCAATCGGCTTTGCAGGTGTAGTAAGTGCATTAACTGCTGCTTATGCGTTTCAACCTGCTAAGCCTGAACCAGTCACAATCATGGCACCTTTCAAGCTTGACGAAATCAATGTCAAAACTGAACAAGCAACACTCTTAACTGCAAATGAAGAATATGCAATTGAAGTGCAATACGTTGCTGACGTTTATAAAGATGGCAACGGTGTTGGTCATAACTGGCTTGATGTTGAAGTAAAAGAAATCAAAGACATTCGCGTCTATTCAGAAGATGGCGAAATCCAAGCATACGTTGATCGTCTCGACGTTGTAGAGATCAAAGACATTATCGAACAAGAACTAAGAGAGCGCATTTAAGCGCTCCGTGGAGAAGAAGAATGAATACTACACATGAAGAACACGGTTGTTGTGAAGAGGATATTTGTGGTCGTAATGGCTGTGAGGGAACTATTGTTAAAGACACAGATATGGAATGTTGTAGCTGTCACATTAGTGCTCCTTGTGGTTACTGCCATTGTGAAGTTCAGTGCAACGAATGTGATTGGGCGTCACGAGATGAAAACGTTCAAGAGCAAAGTACACCTTTGCCACCAAGTGATTGGTATTTGCAAATGAAGCAACGTGAAAAGGAATTTCTTGATCAGTTAAATGACCACTCATTCGAGTTTGAGAAAGTTGCATTCAGAACAGAAAGTCATTCGAACAGTTCTATGAAAAAGATAGGCGCTTTCCCTCGAGGAATGTCTATAGATCAACTTAAAAAAGAAGTTGATGGGACATTTGGTGGTCGCTTTGAGTGGGTTACTGAAAATCGATTTTCATTCATTGCATACACGGACTAGGAGCACAGCCATGAATGACCCTTGGAAAGAATTTGCTCTTGCAATGTTCTTTGTGTTTATCGGTTTATTTGCAGCTCTATACGTGCTTTACGCTGTGATCTGCCCTGCTGTGTGGAGTGTGTGAGATGAACGCTCATCCTGAACTCATCGAAATCACGCGCTTAAGCCACCGCATTAAAGATGCTGTAAGTGAATTGCTTAGTCTTTCAAATAAATCTGACACGATCGTAACTCAGAGCGGAAACATGATTAATTTTAATTATGTAGGGCGTGGGTCAGAAAGCATTGGATTAAGCATAAGCGACCAATATTCAACAAAAACTAGAACGGCTTATTTAACTGAAACGCTAAGCCGACTTAATCAAATCAAAGCCGAATTAACAGCCTAATGAGAACAAATCTGCGCAATTTATCCAAAAAGTAAGGAAATTGTGCAGATATTTGCTCGGAGAATAGAGATGAATACAACCCCAACAGTCAAACCTAAAAAGAAAAAGAAGAAGAAAAACTCAGTCAAATTTGAGTACTGCTTCTGCTGTAAAGATTTGATGCAAGTTACAAAAGATGGTCAATGCACTGCTTGTTATAGCTACATAGTCATGTAGGAGAATAGAGATGAATGCTCAAGTTAATGAATTACAAGTTTTAGATCAAAACGTGATTGTTGCTGCTTTTGCTAAACGCGGTGGCACAGATGAATTGTTTGAACATATTGCTCAAGAAGTTCGCTCACACGTTCCAGATGTGACAACTAAAAAAGGTCGTGATGCGATTGGTTCACTTGCTATGAAAGTAAGTAAATCAAAAACATTGATCGAGAAATGCGGTAAAGAATTGGTTGCAGAGCAAAAAGCTCAGATTAAATTAATTGATGACGACCGTATTGCCATTGTTAAAAAGTTCGATGCTTTACGTGATGAGATTTTGGCACCGCGTGATGCGTGGGAAAATGCAGAAGAAGATCGTGTTAAGAAACATCAAGACGCAATCATTGGTATCAAGATGCCTGCTGATCTTTTGCAAAACCACCCTACTGAGTGGACAAGCGAAAATATCAAAGTCGCTATTAATGACTTAGAAAATGTTTGCATCGATTCCTCTTTTGAAGAATTCGAACAAGAAGCAAAACTTGCAAAGTTTGAGACTCTTGAAAAGTTACGCACTGCCCTTGTTGCTCGTGAAAAATATGAAGCCGAACAAGCTGAATTAGAGCGTCTACGCAAAGAACAACTAGAGCGTGAACAACGTGAACGTGATGAGCGTATCGCTAAAGAAGCTGCTGATAAAGCACGTATTGAAGCTGAAGCAAAAGCATTAGCTGAACAACGTCGAGTTGAACGTGAAAAGCAAGAAGCAGAGGAAAAAGCAGAGCGAGAAAAACGTGAAGCTGCTGAACGTGAAGCTCGCTTAATTGCTGAAAAAGAAGAAGCTGAATTACGTGCACAACAAGCTGCATTAATAGAGCGTCAACGTATTGAGCGTCTACAAGCAGCCAAAGAAGCAGCTGAACGTAAAGCAGAAGAAGCGCGTTTAGCCAATGTTGAACATATGCGCTCTATCAATCAAGCAGCATCAAAAGCTTTGATCGATCTATGTGTTGGTCTTGAAGAATATCAAATCAAAGCAATCATCACTGCAATTGCTCGCAACCAAATTCCTAACGTTTCAATCAAATACTGAGGATTAAAAAATGAATGCACCAGTACAAAACACTTTAATCACAACTCAGATTACACACGTTGCTGAAACTTTGGGATTGGCAAATGTTAATCCTCAAGAGTTGAAAGAAACACTGATTCAAACTGCATTCCGTACTGAAACACAAGCTACGGATGCACAAATGGCTTCACTACTAATTGTTGCAGGTCAGTACAAGCTAAACCCATGGACTAAAGAAATTTATGCTTTCCCTGATAAAAATAAAGGGATTATCCCTGTTGTTGGTGTAGATGGATGGTCACGCATCATTAATGGAAACTCTAACTTTGATGGAATGGAGTTTAAGTTTTCAGAAAATATGGTTCGCATGGATGGTGCAAAAGTTGACGCACCTGAATGGGTTGAGTGCGTTATCTATCGCAAAGATCGTACACATCCAACAGTAGTTCGTGAGTATCTATCCGAATGTTATCGCGCACCATTCAAATCAAAAACAGGTTATGTGGTAGAAGGTCCATGGCAAAGTCACCCTTCACGCTTCTTGCGTCACAAAGCAACAATTCAATGTGCTCGTTTGGCTTTCGGCTTCGTCGGCATTCACGACCAAGACGAAGCAGAACGAATTGCTGAAAGCGGTCAACCTGTTAAGGATGTAACACCTAATATCCCTGAAGGTTATCAAGAATTTGAAGATCAACACTTAAACAATATGCGTGCATTAGCTATGGAAGGCTCAGAAGCTTTGCAGACTGGATATGTTGAATTACCTAAAGGCGAATGCAAAAAATACTTCTGGTCAATTCATAGTGTTTCTTTAAAAGAAGCTGCTCAACGAGCTGATCAACCACAAGGAGAAACCTATGAACATTCTCCAGCGTAGTGATGATTGGTATGCGGAACGCTGTGGCAAAGTCACAGCAAGCCGAGTTAAAGATTTAAATGCAAAGCCCAGTAAGGGCAAAGCTTTAAATGCATTGGGATTAACAATTCTAGCTGAGCGCCTTACTGGCGTTCAGAAAGAAACGCCAACAAATTTTTATATGCAATGGGGAATCGATAACGAACCACATGCAATCGCAGCATACGAAAATGAGACAGGTTTCTTTGTTAATGGCACAGGTTTAATCGACCACCCTTTCATTGAAATGTTTGGTGCTTCTCCTGATGGCTTAGTCGGTGAAAATGGGCAGATCGAAGTGAAATGTCCTGACACTACAACTCATTTAAATACACTACTCACTAAAGAAGTACCTGAAGAACACATACCTCAGATCACTTCTCAACTGGCTTGTACTCGTCGTGAATGGTGTGACTTTGTGAGCTATGACCCACGATTAGATCCTGAATTGCAGATCATCATTATTCGTATTTTTGCTAAAGACCTAAATATTGAGGGTTTAGAGCGTGATGTTCGTGCATTCAATAGAACTATTGAAGAAGCAAAGGCTTCATTGAGGGTCGCAGCATGATCGAACTCAAACTTGGATTTCTCATATTGACTGTGTTGGCAGTAATGGTGGGTGTGACATGGTGAAAAATATCCCTCTAAATGACTGGCAAATTCTTCGAAGAAGATATGGAAGTACAAGAAGTTATAAGAATCGCATTGCGCTTCAAACTTCTAAGCTTGAAGAATTTTCAAACTGGCTTGTAGATATGGGTGCTGATGTCTACAGCAAAACTGAACAGAACGAGATTTTAAGATTTAGACACAACGGTGTTTTGGGTATTTGGTATGTATCAGGGTCAGGCAACTTATTAATGCATGACTTGGCAGCAGAATTTTTAGAAAGTTTGAAGGTGGCGTGATGTTTAAGAAAATAAAACTTACAGCAGAGCAAGCACAGAGACCTAATGCACCTAATGAAGTTTATAAAAGTTCAGAGTTTTTGGTTCAGATATTTAATCTTAATAATGAGCCAACAAGATTGACTGTAAACAAAGTTAAGCGGAAAGGTAACGATTGGGCTGATGGGATTACTTGGGATCAGCTTATGCATATTAAAAGACTTCTGGGTTATGCAGATAAGTGTGCAGTAGAGATTTATCCTCCAGATAGAGACATTGTGAATGTGGCAAATATGCGCCATTTATGGATCGTAGATATGCCTGATTTTGCTTGGAAAAAGGAAAAGGTGGCGTAAATGACTAAAGATATTGAGAGAGAGGCTTTAATTACTGAAATTGATCACTTTATCAATGAAGCAAAAAAGTCTTACATTGTAGAGCGTTGGGCTGTTAGTTATGAAAATTCCAACCCATTCTCACACACCATTAATGATAAAAATGAAGTTTGGTGGATGAAAGCCCAAGCTAGACAATTATGGGAATTTTGGCAAGCAGCCAAAGCCCAAGCCGTTCCCGATGGTTTTGTTTCGGTACCGAAAGAGCCAACTCCAAAAATGATCGATGCGACATGGAGTTTTGATGAGGAAATTCAAGACATGAGCCATAACTCACGTAATGAATTTATCTACAAAAACATGATTAGAGTTGCGATTGAAGAAGCAGCAAGGGGCGGAAATGAGTAATTCAGAATTATGGTGTGTAGCTATCCGACCTGAATGTGATAGCCCGTTTGAGCAATGCCCTGCTGCATACAAAGAATTAGCAGAGAAGGCAGTTGCTCGCTACAAAAGCATGAATGAGAGGGAAGGTAATGAATTTGCCTTAGAGATTTTCGATGATTGCTTTGAGGTACAAGTTTGGGAAGGTACTGCAGAAGATCACGCCAAAGATATGTTCTATACAGAATCTTGGTTTAACGAAGCCATGTACTGGTGTGACAGTTTAGAAATGGCAGAACGTGTTTTTAAATTTGGTGAGATAGTTGATTGCCATAAAAAAGGTTATCCAATTCTAAAGACATCAGATTTTGAAGAGGCTAAACGCTTTTTCGAAGAACCAAAAGCGGATGCGGAGGGGTGAATATGCAAATTGATCGTAGAATCAGAGCAACTGAGTTTATGCAGTTAATGTCGATAGGTAGAACCAAATTTTATCGCATGATTAAAAAGGGTGAAATTCCCCAGCCTATTAGAGTTAGCGATAAAGAAGTTTATTGGCATGAGTCTAGCGTTAAGAAAGTTGTCGAAAAACACAAAGAAAATTCTGATATGATAGCCTGCTAACCGCAGGCTTTCTTTTGTCGAGTACCTTTCAAAACGGGTAACTAAACGGGTAACAAGATAACCTCTTATAAATTAGTTAATCAATTTCAATAGGTTAAGATGAACAAGATTGTTGTAAAAAAACATAATGGTGGCACGATTGCTCAGAATAAAAGAGCGCGTCACGATTACTTTATCGAAGAAAAATTTGAAGCAGGCATGTCACTTCAGGGTTGGGA
>NZ_MELG01000090.1:0-21638 GCF_001767535.1 Acinetobacter sp. GWC1_38_13
AGTAAATGTCAACAGACCCTAATTATTAATTTTCTCTCGACATAAAAAATGCACCTGCTCAACAACAGGTGCATGTTTGAATAAGATTAAGTAAAATAATAATGCTGAACTAAGGTTGAAATACCTACCACCAAGAAAATCGCTGCACCGATTTTATGGATTAAAGAGATTGGTAATTTATCAGCCAACTTATTACCAATAAATACTGCTGGAGCATTTGCAAGCATCATCCCAACAGTAGTACCACACATGACCCAAAATACGCTGTCAAAACGTGCAGCTAAGGCAACAGTTGCAATTTGGGTTTTATCACCAATTTCGGCCAAGAAAAATAGAATAAAGGTCGCGCCAAATACTCCAAATCTCTGCCATTTATTGATGCTTTCTGTTTCATCACCAAGTTCATCAGGGATCAACATCCAGATCGCCATCCCTATAAAACCAAGTGCTAGTATCCAAATCAAAATTTCAGGACTGAGAACTGTAGTAATCCATTGACCAAAAACAGCAGAAATACCGTGGTTAATCGTGGTTGCTAATAAAATTGCGATGAGGATTGGAACAGGTTTTCGGAAACGTGCTGCTAACAATAAAGCGAGTAATTGTGTCTTATCACCCATTTCAGCAAGGGCAACGATTGAAGTAGAGATGAGAAATTCATACATAATTGAATGCTCTGGCTAGCAATATATACCGATGATCTACCCCTCCTGCTAGCCAAAATCAATTAGATTGATGCAGAGTGATAAATCAAAGGTCTTGCCAACAAAAGCACAGCTAAATAGCTGTTCTTGGTTCTTTGCTATGATGACCATGTTCTGTTGAACAATTATGTTGATCATCACCTCTTTACTTTGCGTAAAGAGCGGCTACTCCCCAATGAAGTGTTTTTATTCTATCAAAGAACTTTATTGTTTTGAATCTTTAAGTCCAAAATTTTTGGTAACTCCACATTAACAATCGAACCAGACCTAATAGCAGAGCTAAATAAACACTTATACCAACAAAACTAAATCCACCCCAGCCACTGCTCGTATTTAAATTTTGTGCCTGATATTCCATCGCCATCACAATGGTTGCGACTAATAATTCAATCCCCATCACAATATAAAGCACCCACTCTGATGGAAAATGCAGAAAGCTCACCCATAATCCCATAAGCACAGAAACTACCAGCAATAATGGCAACATGACTCTATAAATCGCAAACATTTCTCCACCTCAAATTCAGTGCTTGATTCCCTCATTGCTCATTTTCAAATTGATAGCAAATAAAGTAGCTTTTTTCTATATTCAATAAAAAGAAAACCCCGCCTGAGCGAGGTATTCTTAAATCAATTATTCGTTAGAGCAATAAACTACGAATATCTTTTAATAGCTTGGTCAATTTATTGGTAAAGCGTGCCGCATCAGCCCCATTAATAACTCGATGATCATATGACAACGATAATGGCAACATTAAACGTGGATCAAAATCTTTACCATTCCATACAGGTTGCATGGTTGCTGGAGAGATACCCAAAATTGCGACTTGAGGCCAGTTCACTAAAGGCGTAAATGCAGTTCCTCCGATACTTCCTAAGCTCGTAATGGTAAAGTTGGCACCTTGCAAATCTTTCGGTGATAACTTACGATCACGCGCTTTTTGACTGAGTTCAGCCAGTTCCATCGCGATTTGCTTAATGGATTTTTGGTCAGGATTACGCAGTACAGGAACTGTTAAGCCATCAGGTGTAGCGACTGCGATACCCATATGAATTTCGTTACGCAACAACACTGACTTTTGATCATCTGCCAAATGACCCGCGAAATAAGGTTCTTCTTTTAACAAGTGAGCAACCGCTTTCGCGATAAACGCTAAAATAGTTAAGCTAATTCCTTGTTTTTTGAACCCATCTTTCAGTTCGCCACGCCATGCTTCAAGCTCTGTAATATCAGCCAAGTCAAACTGCGTTACTTGTGGTATGAAGTTATTCAATGACAATTGCGGAACAGAGACCTGTTGCAAACGTGTCATTGCTTTTACTTCGCCACCACCGAAGGCAGTGAAATCAGGTAATGATGGCAAGCCTGAAGCGACAGGTGCAGCCTGTGTACTAGGAGCAGCTTGTGGTGCAGTTAAACGCGTTTTTACATAAGCAAAAACATCGTCTTTCATCACACGACCGTGTTCGCCAGAGGCTTTCACTTGACCAAGGACTACTCCGAGTTCACGCGCCAATTTACGTACCGCTGGACCCGCATAGACTTTGGCATTGTCAGCTTCTTGCTCTTTGGTCAGCTTCTCAGTTTGCGCTGGCGCACTCGGTGCTGCTGTCGCTACCGCCTGTGGTTTTGTTGGTGCAGCTTCAGTAGCAGTTGGTTGCTTTGCAACTGGTTGAGTTTTTGGTGCTACTTGAGCAGCAGCCTGACCACTCACCTCTATCGTTGCCAAAGCCATGCCTTGACGAACTTCTTGATTGGCTGAAACATGGATTGCTCTCACAATCCCTGCAACCGAGCTTGGAACTTCAACAGATGCCTTATCTGACTCAACCACGCATAAGCTTTGTTGAGCTTCAACGCGATCACCAACATTGACCAAAATTTCTGAAACCAATGCTTTTTCTACACCTAGATCAGGTACTTCAATTTCAACATTACCTGTTGAGCTATTAGTTGCAGCTGAGGCTTCTGTAGTTGCTACTGTTTGAGCTGGAGCTGCTTGCGGTTCAGATGGTACTACAGCACTCGCGGTCTTGACCTGAATCAATACCACTCCTTCCTTAATGCTGTCGCCCTCTTTGATTTGAATCGCTTCAACTACGCCTGCAACTGAACTCGGAACTTCGACCGTTGCCTTATCTGACTCAACAACGACAATACTTTGTTCAGCTTCAATTTCATC
Organism: Acinetobacter sp. GWC1_38_13; assembly: GCF_001767535.1. Classification (NCBI taxonomy): domain Bacteria; kingdom Pseudomonadati; phylum Pseudomonadota; class Gammaproteobacteria; order Moraxellales; family Moraxellaceae; genus Acinetobacter; species Acinetobacter sp. GWC1_38_13. Next base: position 2,888 of record NZ_MELG01000090.1, read on the forward strand.
GCCAACTTTTACAAGAACTTCGGCAACTAAAGCTTTTTCAACACCAATATCTGGAACTTTTACATCCACAACTTGCGTCGAAGTTGCAGATTGGTTAACGACAGGTGCAGATGGAGTTTCAATCTGTTCAGATTGAGTTTCTACCTTCGGAGTTTCAACTTGAGCTGTTTCAACAACACGACTTTCAGTTGCTTGAGATTCCGCTTCCAGTTCAACTAAAGCAACACCTTCAGTAACTTCATCACCTTGCTTAACCAAAATACTTTTCACGATCCCTGCAGCAGTACTTGGAACTTCTACTGTCGCTTTATCAGACTCTAGAACTAGAAGGCTATCTTCTACAGCGACTCGATCACCTACTTTTACCAAAATTTCGGCGACTAACGCTTTATCAACGCCAATATCAGGTGCTTGGATTTGCATGATTAGTTCCCCTCACCTGTTTGGTTTTCGTGATATTCAGCCACAGCTTGCACTTGTGGGTGCGCCTGTGGGGCCCATGCAACTGGACGATCTGTATCTAACTCAAATGATGAGATTGCGTCTTTTACTAAACGATTTTCCACTTCACCTTCGTCGGCTAATTTTTTCAAAGTCGCAACCACGATATGTGCCGCATCAACTCCGAAATAGCTACGCAAATTAGCACGAGTATCTGAGCGACCATAACCATCTGTCCCCAAAGTGACATATGGACGATTGTCTGGTAAATATGCTCGGATTTGCTCACTATAAACGCGCATGTGATCCGTAGCTGAAACTACAATACCATCAGTATCACGTAATTGCTGAGATACCCAAGATTCTTTTGCTGTCTCAGTCAAAGGATGTAAACGATTATATTCGTCACATGCCATACCATCACGTGCTAGCTCGTTGAAACTCGTCACACTCCAGACATTTGAATGAATCTGATATTCATCACGAAGTATTTTTGCTGCTTTGATCACTTCACGTAAAATGACACCTGAGCCTAATAGTTGAACCGTTGCTTGCTCATCTTTCTGCAACAAATACATACCACGCTTAATGCCTTCTTCTGCACCTTCAGGCATTTCAGGATGCTCGTAGTTTTCGTTCATCACTGTTAAATAATAGAACACACGCTCTTGATCTTGATACATGCGTTTCAAGCCGTCATGCACAATCACCGCAAGTTCATAACCAAAACAAGGATCATAAGAAACACAGTTTGGAATCGTACCTGCCAAGATATGGGAATGACCATCTTGGTGTTGTAGACCCTCACCATTTAAGGTGGTACGTCCAGCAGTTGCACCTAACAAGAAGCCTTGCGCTTGTGCATCACCTGCCGCCCATGCAATATCCCCAATACGTTGGAAACCAAACATTGAGTAATACATGTACATTGGAATCATTGGTAAGTTATTGGTTGAATAACTAGTCCCTAACGCAGCCCAAGCACTCATCGCACCAGCTTCGTTAATCCCTTCTTGCAACATATGACCATCTTTCGCTTCACGATAATTCATGAGCTGCTCATTGTCTTCAGGGGTATATTTTTGTCCGTGTGCGGCATAAATCCCGAGTTGGCGGAACATACCTTCCAAGCCGAATGTACGAGCCTCATCTGGAACGATTGGCACAACATGATCTTTGATAGCTTTTTCTTTTAACAAAGCTGAGATCAAACGTACCATCAACATCGTCGTTGATTGCTCTTTTCCGCCACTACCTTTTAATACGGCATCAAAAACTGACAGTTCAGGTATTGGCAAAGAAGTACTTTCCTTACGACGTGCAGGTAGGTAACCACCTAACGCTTCACGACGTGCTTTCATGTACTTCATTTCTGGAGAGTTTTCACTTGGACGGTAGAATGGAAGCTCTTCTAACTTATCATCTGTAAATGGCAAGTTAAAACGGTCACGCACATATTTCAAAGAGTCGATCTGCATTTTTTTGATTTGGTGAGTTTTGTTCACCGCTTCAATTTCTTCAGACAAACCATAACCTTTAACCGTTTTTGCAAGAATAACGGTTGGTTGACCTTTGGCTTTCATTGCTTCCGCGTAGGCAGCAAAAACTTTGTATGGGTCATGACCACCACGATTCAGATTATCGATATCTTCATCGCTTAAGTCTTTTACCAGCTCTGCAGTTTCTGGGTACTTGCCAAAGAATTTCTCACGCGTATACGCACCACCTTTCACTTGATAGCGTTGGTACTCACCATCAACTGTTTCTTCCATGACCGCTTTTAAAGCGCCTGAAGTATCTTGAGCAAGTAGTGGATCCCAATGACGACCCCAAACTACTTTAATGACACGCCAGCCTGCACCACGGAATAAAGATTCTAATTCTTGAATAATTTTCCCGTTACCACGTACAGGACCATCGAGGCGCTGTAAATTACAATTCACGACCCAAATCAGGTTATCAAGCTTTTCACGTCCCGCAAGTGAAATTGCACCAGTACTTTCTGGCTCATCCATCTCACCATCGCCAAGATATGCCCAGACTTTACGATTCTCTTCTTTAATCAAACCACGATTCATCAAGTACTTTTGAATATGAGCTTGATAAATTGACATGATTGGACCAAGACCCATCGATACGGTAGGGAATTGCCAATAGTCAGGCATCAAATATGGATGAGGGTAACTTGGGAGACCATTACCACCCACTTCACGACGGAAATTATTAAGTTGCTCTTCATTCAAACGTCCTTCCAAGAAAGAACGCGCATAAATACCAGGTGCACAGTGACCTTGGTAGTAAATCATGTCGCCACCAAAATTATCAGAGGCAGCGCGGAAGAAATGGTTAAAACCAACATCATATAACGTCGCAGAAGATGCGAAACTTGCAAGGTGACCACCTAAGTCATCACCTGTTTTGTTTGCACGTAAAACCATTGCAAGTGCATTCCAACGAATCAAGGCACGAATACGTCGCTCCATGTCTTGATCGCCTGGCATTGCTGGTTGTTCTTCAACTGAGATCGTGTTGAGATAAGGTGTATTTAAGCGTTGGATCGGCACATGTTTTGCAATCGCACGTTGATATAGTTTTTCTAGTAAGAAAGCAGCACGTTCTGTGCCCATGTGTTGTAATACTGAATCAAATGCTTCTTGCCATTCCTGGGTTTCTTGCGCGTCAGAGTCGCCATAAAACGCCATACAATTCACCTTTTCCCTTAAGTTATTTTGACGTTCTATTTTTATCATGTTTTGGCTTCATAAAGGTATCGCCCCAAATGAATACAAAATGCCTTAATATTTTCTCACTAAATAGTCATTGACCTAAATAAAACAAAAGACATAAAAAATCGCCAATAATGGCGATTTTCTCAGAATTAATATACAAATGTTATACAAATGACTTAAGGCAGCATCGCTAAGTATGTTGATGGATTTTTACGCTGACCATCTTTAACAACTTCAAAATGTAAATGTGGACCAGTACAACGACCAGTACAACCTACATTTGCAATGTGTTCACCTGCACTCACTCGATCACCAGCATTTACGATTAAACGCGAAGCATGAGCGTAGCGTGTGATATATCCATTGCCATGATCAATTTCAACATATTGACCATAACCTGAACCCCAACCAGATTTTGTTACAACGCCAGGACCGGTTGCATAAATCGGAGTTCCAGATGGTGCTGAAAGATCAATACCTGAATGGTGACGAGTAGAACCGAGTAAAGTACGAGTTCCCCAAGATGAACTTACACGCCCTTCTTCCAACGGATGGCTCACTAACCAAGAATAGCCCGTATTTGATGAAAATGATGATGTAGATTTTTCTTTCGGAGTAGAAATTGCCGAACGGCCATATTTCTTTTCAATCATCGCGTTGTTTAATTCAATCGTCTTTTCACGCAACTGAACAGATACATTTGAAACTGCTGGTAGATCTATATCATCTGGATGATTATAAGAACCTTGAGCAAGTGTTTTTGATAATTCTTCTAAACGGTCATCACCCGTAGTTTGAGTGATATTTTGATAATCTGCAAATGCAACCGATGCTGCAGAAGCAGCTAATGAAAATGCGAGTAAAATACGACGCGTATGATGCATAAAAAACCTCTTGAAACCGTCCTTACTAAAGTTCCTTTATCATCTCTTCCTTGAAATCAGCTGAAGTGAACGCTTAAGATGAACATCTAACCTCGTGGGAAGTTAAAATGTCTGAACCTACAAACGTCTTTCAACAGAAAGGACAACACATAAAAACAGGAAACTTAACGTTTCTGACTACGCAAGTCACACAATGGAAACAACTTACGAAAATTATTCAACCATTATTGCCCCAACCAGAACAATGGCAGGTTGTTTGTTATCAACATGGCGTTTTGACCATAACAGGTGAAAATCAAGCAATGATTAGTCAGCTCAGTTATTTACAAAGTCACTATGTTGCGCAGTTAGCTCAGCTTGAAGGTCTCAGAGATTTAAGAAAAATCCAAGTCCGTTTAAGAAATAAGACCGTGGTTTCTCAACAAGTCTCTCCCCCGCCTCAAGCACTTTCTTCAGAGACAAAGGAGCTATTACGCAGTGCCGCTGAATATGTGAGCGACGCTAAGCTTAGCCAAGCTTTACTACGTTTGGCAAGCAATAAAAAGTAAAGGACCGATATTGACGATCGAAACACTCAATCAAATAATGAGAATCACATCACAATTTTAATTGTTATAATATAACATACACAATATAAGACAATGACTTATGTCACACTTACATACGGAATAGGACATTCATTCTCGTTAATAAATGTTACAATTTCATAGCTGCTTGGATCGTTTTGAACATTGCGAAGAAGCTGATTATTCAGAGCGTGTCCTGACTTATAGCCATCAAATTTCGCAATAATTTGATGCCCTAATAGATATAAATCACCTACTGCGTCTAAAATCTTATGGCGAACAAACTCATCGGCGAAGCGCAGCCCTTCTTCATTGACTACGCCTGTATCATCAACACCAATCGCATTTTCCAAACTTGCACCTAATGCAAGATTGTTGGCTTTTAAATAATCCAAATCTTTCATGAAACCAAAAGTTCGGGCTTCGCTAACTTCATAGACAAAGGTTTCTGTAGAGAAGTCGATACTGACAGATTGATATTCTTTTGCGAAGGCGGGATGATCAAAATCGATCGTAAAATTAAGTTGAAAACCTGAATGAGGGGTAAAAATAGCACGCTTATCCTCAAGCAGCGCTTCTACAGGTTTTAAAATTCGGATAAATTTCTTCGGTGCATTTTGCTCTGCAAGCTCACCTTGCATAAGAAGATAGATAAATGGACCAGCACTACCATCCATGATTGGCACTTCAGATGCAGACACTTCAACGATAAGGTTATCAATCCCCAATCCTGCAATCGCACTCATCACATGCTCAATCGTTCCGACTTTAATGTCTTCTCGAACGAGATTGGAGCACATAAAGGCTTCTTGGATAAGTAAAGCATTTGCTGGAATATCAACTGGCGGATTTAAATCAATACGGCGAAAGACAATACCTCCATCAATATGGTGTGGAACAAAATTAATCAGCACCTTTTGACCACTGTGCAGACCAATACCGCTCGCTTTCACCACACGTTTCAAAGTACGTTGTTTCACCATGCCACGCCAACTTCATTTGCAAAAACCGATATAACTTAGCATATTTTGCCATTTTAAAAAAATAAAAAAGGGGACAATTACTGTCCCCCTTTAGCTAAACATATGATTTTGTTATTTACGCTGTTGATTTTTCAGATAGTCCTGAATGCTCATCGGCGAAGAACGCGGGGTTGAACTTGGTGCGTTCGCTACTGGTGATTCAGCATTTGTACGCTTACTAATTGCAGGTACATCATCTTCATCAACTGATTGTTGGGCTGTATGTGCTGTGGCATGATGCGTTGTCGTAACGCGCTTCTTCGCCTCAACTTCGCTCGCATTACGAGTCAGACCAGTTGCAATTACAGTCACACGAAGTTCATCACGTGCATCAGGATCAAATACCGTACCGTAGAAGATTTCACCTTCGTCCAAATCAACAATTTGATTGACCACATCGGTAATAATTTCTGTTTCACGTAACGTAATATCATCACCACCAGTAATATTGATCAACACACCTTTAGCATTGATAATATTCACGTTATCAAGTAATGGGCTACGGATTGCTTGTTCAGCTGCTTGGCGAGCACGGTCTTCACCACGTCCCAAACCAGCCCCCATCATTGCATAACCACGTGTGCTCATCGCAGTTTTTAAGTCAGCAAAGTCTAGGTTAATGTGACCACGATTTACCACTAAGTCAAAAATACTGCGAACAGCATTTAACAATACATCGTCTGCCTTTTTATAGGCATCTTTCATTGAGATGTCACCATACACGCTGAGTAAGCGTTGATTTGGGATAATAATCAACGAATCTACATGTGCTTCAAGTGCATCGATACCTTTTTCAGCTGATTTTTGACGACGACGACCTTCAAAATTAAAAGGGGTTGTCACAACACCAACGGTCAAAATACCCATTTCTTTAGCTACTTCGGCAACCACAGGTGCTGCACCTGTACCTGTACCACCGCCCATACCTGCAGTGACAAAAACCATGTCCGTGCCTTCGAGATGTTGACGAATCACTTCACGGCTTTCTTCAGCAGCAATCTGACCAACCTCTGGATTTGCACCTGCACCTAAACCACGAGTACTTTGCTCACCCAGCTGGATCTTGAATGGAGCATTCATGCTATCTAGGGCTTGTTTATCCGTGTTTGCACAAACAAACTTTACGCCTTTGATGTCTGACTGCACCATGTGTTGAACAGCGTTACCGCCACCACCACCCACGCCAAATACTGTGAAACGGGCTTGACCGTTGCCATCGTCTAGTTCATCTTCTATAAATTCAAATGAGGCCATGACCTTTAGATTTCCTAATATATAAATGGCAGTTACTTCAGCCCGTTACTGCCTTGATTTTTAAAACTACTGATGCCTAGGATGCTGTTCAATATTACTCAGCTTGTCAAGTCCAGTGACTTACTATTACAACTTCCTAACAATTTTTCCCCAAAATACCTACAAGTTAGAAAATCGCCTTAAGCTTGCTATTGAGTGCATTCCAACCATTTGCGACACGATCCATAAAACTCCGATCATTCGCTTCCTCAGGTTCTTCAACAGCATCTTGTAAGTCACTTTGGCTAAACATCAACAACCCTGCCGCTGTCGCATACATTGAACGACGCAATGCAGGTAAGTGCTGATCTTCAGCATAAACTTGCAAAGGCGGATTACCCAAGTGTGCAGATACACCAAGCATACGACGTGCCAAATTCACCATTCCTTCAATTTGACAAGCATCACCTGTGAGTACAACACCATGATATAAACCATGAATTGCACCACTATGCTCTAACTCTTCACGGATAGATGTAAAGATTTCTTCATAACGTGCAATTACAATTTCTGCAAGCTCAATACGACTGATGGTTTGCGTACCATCAATACCTTGAACTTGAATCATATGGTCTGGTTTGACCACACTGATATCGACACAACCATGTAAAATTTTGATGCGTTCAGCTTCTTCAGTTGTAGTCTGTAAAACTGCTGCAATATCACGTGTCACATTTTCACCACCACGCGGTAAAGTACGTGCTAATGCCAAACGTCCATCCAAATAAACTGCAATATTGGTAATACCTGCACCAATATCAACTAAACAAACACCATATTCTTTTTCATCTTTCAGCAAGCTCGATTCAGCTGTTGCAAGGCAAGATACCACCATTTTCTCAACACCAATGTTCGCACCTTTCATCGCGCGATCAAGGTTTTGCATGGTGCTGATCGGCATCATCATCAGCTGATAGTGTCCTGTCATGCTATGTGCTGACATATTCACAGGATTTTGTACCCATTCAGCAGAGTCACCTAACTCAAAGCCTAAAGGCACAGCACTTGCCAAATAATAATCAGGGGTCACATGGCTCGCTTTAGCCAACTCTAACGCTCTAACTACTTCATTTGTCGTAATAATATGATCATGATTTGCGACAGGAGTGCGACCTGAAGCATAAAAACTTTGTAATTCAGTACTTGGTATCGATACCCACGCGCTATGAATACGACATTCCGCCATATCTTCTGCTTCGGATACTGCATTTTTAATGGCAGCAATCACCTTGTCTAAGCTGACAATCTTGCCTTTAACCATACCTCGGTTGCGAGCAGTTGCCATGCCGATCACTTGGATTTTATCCGGTGCATGGATCTTACCAATCAAAACTGAGACTTTATGAGTCCCAATATCAATCGCAACAACTGAGGGAACAGCTTCACTCATTACTTCAATACCATATCTTTTGTTGTTTATACGGGCAAAACTGCCTGTTATTTTCAAGCCACGTATTATGGCTTTGCCTGAATTGCACCCGCAAGGTTTGTGTCATCAATCGTTACAACTAATTGACCATTGACAATCTTTGGCGGCATTGCATTTTTCCACTGAATGGCCAAGCCATTTCGGTAACGTAAATCAATCGCCGAGATTTTTGACCATACAGGTTTTAAATCCGTTTGTGCCAATTGGCTCAAGCGTTGTAACTTATTCATGGTTTGATCTTGATCAACAATAATACGTAAACCTGAATCAAACTGCATGAACCATGTCATACGCTCTGTTAAATAAAGCTCTTTTAACCGCAAATTTGCAGGATAAAACAACTGATTAATTTCATTATAGCGACGCATCATCATTTTGGATTGGCTGACTGGACCATGCAAAAGCGGCAAGTTTGGATGTACCTTTGGCACAGCTTCGCTAAAGACATCGCCATTATCACTGAGCAAGCGCCCTGTTCCCCAACGTGCAATCGCATGTCGCGGCATCACCCGCACACGAATTGCATTTGGCCAAGCTCGTGAAACTACCACCCGATCAACCCATGAGACTTGTAATGCCTGATCACGAATTAATTCTAAATCTGAAGTGAAATAATTATCTTTAATTATAGGATTGAGATGTTGAACCAACTGTTGGTTCTCAACTTCTGATTGAGTACCCACCACCTGCAATTGTGCAACAGTTGCATCTGTCATGACTTTATATAAGCCATAAAGACCAACTGCAAGCACGGCAAATGCAACAACAAGAAGCAGCCAACCACCCGCGTTCACCATTTTTTGTTTAGGCGAAGGCGGTTTCTCATGAATAGAGCTGATGGCAGGTCGTGTTTTACGACGCATTGATGCAGGAAGTTGAGCCATGAATAATTAAGCCGACTTTGCTAAAGTTTGCTCTAAAATTGCTAGGCAAAGCTCATCAAAACTATAACCGACCGCTTGTGCAGCTTTAGGTACAAGCGAGTGGCTGGTCATACCAGGTACAGTATTTACCTCTAACAACCAGAAATTACCTTGCTCATCTTGCATCGCATCAATACGTCCCCAACCTTCTGCACCTACTGCTTGAAATGCACGTAAGCATAGCGCTTGCAAAGACTTTTCTTCAGTTTCACTCAAACCACACGGAATACCATATTGCACATCATTGCGCTGGTACTTCGCTTCATAGTCATAAAATGCGACATCAGCTGGGGGTTGCAAACGAATAACTGGCAACGGTTGACCATTCAGGAAAGAAATCGTGAATTCACGACCCGTAATCCATTTTTCAGCCATAACCACTGCATCATGTTGAGTCGCTTTCTCAATTGCCGCAGCAAAATCTTCAGCTTTTTCAACTTTACTCATCCCGACACTCGAACCTTCATGTACAGGCTTGATGATCACAGGCAAACCTAGATCTGCTATAACTGAGTTCAAATCAGAATCTTTTGTAATAATGCGGTATGGAGCTGTTGGCAAATCACTTCCTTGCCAAATTTGCTTAGTTTTTACTTTATCCATACCAATCGCAGAGCCTTGAACGCCCGTTCCTGTATATGGAATATTCAACCACTCAAGCACACCTTGAATTTGTCCGTCTTCACCACCACGACCGTGCAATACAATGAATGCACGATCATAGGCAACAAGCTCAGTTACACTTTTTTCTTGTGGATCAAATGCTTCTGCTTGTACACCTGAACGCAATAAAGCCTCTAATACAGCTTGACCACTGTCTAATGACACAGCACGCTCAGCCGACTTCCCACCAAATAACACAGCAACTTTGCCGAATTTTGCAGCATTTGACACGTTTATATCCTTAAAACTTTTCTAAATTCTCTAAATCTTCCCGCCCCCTCTTTATGAAAGAGGGAAACTCCGCCCTTTGTTAAAAGAAGGTTGGGAGGAATTTTCTAAAACTATTGGGCATACAAGCGATGCTGAGCCAATTCTACCGAAATTGCACCGACGTTACCCGCACCTTGTGTTAATAACAGGTCATTCGCTTGTAACACTTTTTGCAAAACGTTTGGTAAATTTCCTTCAACAGGATCAACTAAAATCGGCTCAACCTGACCGCGCAAACGAATACTACGCGCAAGAGCACGGCTGTCTGCACCCACAATCGGCTTTTCACCCGCTGGATAAACTTCTAACAATAAAAGTTGATCAACTTGCGAAAGAACATCCACGAAGTCATCAAAGCAATCACGAGTACGACTAAAACGATGTGGTTGGAACATCATGACTAAACGGCGATCTGGATGACTGGCACGCGCTGCTTTAATCGTTGCTTCAACTTCTTTTGGATGATGCCCATAATCATCAACGAGTTTAACAGTGCCTTCACCAACCTCAAATTCACCTTGAACTTGGAAACGACGACCAACACCGCTAAAGCCTTCTAAAGCACGACAAATCGCACCATCAGAAACACCTTCATCTGTCGCAACACCAATCGCCGCAAGTGCATTTAGGACATTGTGTAAACCTGGTTGGTTAATCGTGACACGTAATGGCTCACGATCTTTACGCAATACAGTGAAATGTGAGCGCATACCATCTTGTTCAACGTCAACGGCACGTACATCATTATCTTCATTAAAACCATAGGTCAGTACTGGACGCCCAACACGCGGTAAAATTTCGCGAATATTGGCATCATCACCACATACCACAGCCAAGCCATAGAACGGCAAGTTATGTAGGAATTGAATAAAGGTATCTTTTAATTTATCGAAACTACCTTCATAAGTGTCCATATGATCGGCATCGATGTTGGTCACAATCGCGGCCATTGGCTGCAAATATAAGAATGAAGCATCTGACTCATCCGCTTCTGCCACGATAAAACGGCTTTCACCCAGTGCCGCATTTACCCCTGTACTATTCAGCAATCCACCAATCACGTATGTCGGGTCAAGATTTTCTTCCGCCAACATCGTTGTTAATAAACTAGTCGTTGTGGTTTTACCATGAGTACCTGCGACTGCAATACCATGACGATAACGCATCAACTCACCAAGCATTTCAGCACGGCGTACAATCGGTGTGCGTTGTTCAATCGCGGCTTTAATCTCTGGATTTTCAGTATCAATCGCTGTTGAAACAACAAGGACGTTGGCATTTTTAATATTGTCAGCGCTATGTCCAATAAAGACTTTAACGCCATTCGCTTCGAGTTGCGCTGTGGTTTTTGAGGCTTTAATGTCTGAACCCGAAATTTTATAACCTTGGTTGGCTAATACCTCAGCGATACCGCACATCCCCGCACCACCAATACCAACAAAGTGGATGTTTTTAATACGGCGCATTTCAGGCACTTTGATTAGCTTTTTGGCTTGGTTTGGATTTGTAGGTGACATAGATGGACTCGAATTACAATTTTTTAATCAGATCAACCACATGCTGTGTAGCATTTGGTTGTGCTTGTTGACGTGCTTTAACTGCCATTTCAGAAAGTAACTGACGATTGATCAAGCTACTTAGCAGTTTGTCTAACACATCAGGTGTCATTTCTGCTTGCTGACAAATCTTAGCCGCACCAACATTTGCTAAAAACTTCGCATTTGCAGTTTGGTGATCATCTACAGCGATCGGTAGTGGAACAAAAACAGCAGCAACCCCTGCTGTCGCAACCTCGGTGACGGTTAATGCACCCGCACGACAGATAATCAAATCTGCTTCACTATACGCCTTTGCCATATCATGAATGAATGGCTGAACATCAACTTTTAATGTCGCTGGCGCATCTTGATAACGCTCAAGAGTGACATCCTGTTGGTTCTGACCACATTGATGGAATACATTGAGAGGCGCATTTATTTTTTTCAATGCTGCTGGTAGGCGTTCATTCAACGCTTGTGCGCCCAATGACCCTCCCACAATCAAGATGCTAATCGGTTGATGCTCCTGCTCTCGGGTCTGATAACGCCAAGAAGGATTCAAAATCGAACTAATTTCCGCACGTACAGGATTGCCTGTGGTGATGACTTTATCACTGTTTGGGAAAGTATTTGGAAATGCCTGACACACGGTTTTGGCAATACGAGCCAATTGGGTGTTGGTAAATCCTGCAATCGCATTTTGCTCATGAATTAATACAGGAATACCAAGTAAACGTGCAGCTAAACCACCCGGCCCTGCGACATAACCACCAAAGCCTGCAACTGCATCAACTTTCAACTGTTTCATGTAGCGCATAGCGCTTAAGGTCGCTTTTAAGATTTTAAAAGGTGCGCTGAGTTTACGAACTAAACCATTACCGCGTACACCTTGAATATCAATTTGATAGATTGGAATATTTTGATCTTTGAGTAAGCGATTTTCCATACCCGATGGTGTCGCTAACCATGAGACTTGGCAACCTTCTTGTTGAAGTTGTTTCGCAACTGCAAGTGCTGGAAAGACATGTCCACCTGTACCAGCGGCCATCATCATGACATGTTTGGGTTTGTTCTGTGGCGAATTGGTCACGGTCTAATTCTTCAACTCAAAAAAGAAGGTTATCGTCTATTGTTTTCGGGAGTTATTTTAATCCTAAAGCTTCATTCACGAAAAGCGAATTTCACCTGTTTACAACAGAAAGCGAAGCTTTTTTCAATTGTTTGCTAAAAACATGGTTCTGTCGACATCTAAATGCCCATTCGTATGTTAATTTTCGCAAAAAACAAATGGGCATTTGGGTCAAAATATAACAGCTCGATTAATTTGAACGACCTGCTTCTAAGACATTAAATAGATCGTCTGCAATCGATGTTCCAAATTGTGCATCAATCTCGCGGATACAGGTTGGGCTCGTGACATTAATCTCTGTCACATAATTACCAATCACATCAAGACCGACAAAAACTAAGCCTTTTTCACGCAGGAAAGGACCCACTTTTGCTGCGATCATTTTATCATTTTCAGTGAGTGGACGCGCCTGACCTAGACCACCCGCAGCCAAGTTACCACGCACTTCGCCATTTTGTGGAATACGTGCCAAACAATACGGTACAGGTTCACCGTTCACCATCAAAATACGCTTATCTCCTTCGACGATTTCAGGAATATAACGTTGCGCCATGATTGGACGTGTGCCCATTTCGGTAAGCATTTCTAGAGTTGAACCGATATTTACGCCGTCTTGATATAAACGGAAAATCCCCATTCCACCCATTCCATCGAGTGGTTTTACGATCACATCGCCATGTTCTTTAATAAATTCACGAATCAGGCTTTGTTGTGAAGTCACTAAAGTGGGCACTTGAAGTTCTGGGAATTGAGTTGCAAACAATTTTTCATTGCAGTCGCGTAAGGATTGGGGTTTGTTAATAATCCACGCGCCTTCACGTTCTGCTTGTTCCAAAATATAAGTGGTATAGACAAAATTCATGTCAAATGGCGGGTCTTTGCGCATCAACACCACATCGTAGTCAGCCAATGACTCTTTGCGCTTGTCACCCAACTCATAATAATCATCATAATCTTCAAAGACTTTAAGCGGTGCAATCAGACCAAATGCTTTACCTTGATCAATATATAAATCGTGTTGTAATGCATAACCCAATTCATGCCCGCGACGACTTGCCGCCCATAACATTGCCATCGTGGAATCTTTCTTAAGATTTACCGTTTCGATTGGGTCCATCACTACAAGTACACGCATAATTTGACGCTCGTATTTTTTAATCTTGGCAAAAAGTATAGCGAAGTTTAGTGATGATGTTTAAACAAGTTATGTAATTCTTAAATCTAAAAAATTCTAATTTATTCAGATCACTAGATTCGATTTATTTAAATAGACGATTTTCTGAGTGATAAAAATTATAAAATTACTGGCAAATGATTTCATCGCCAGTAATTCGTGCAACATTCGCTTTCAGCATCGAATTAAGCCAAAAGTTTCTGAATATCTTTGCCAATTTTTTCAGGTTTGGTCGTTGGAGAATAACGTTTAATCACTTCGCCATTTCGATTAATCAAAAACTTGGTGAAATTCCATTTGATGCTTTCACTACCTAAAATACCTTTGGCTTCTGAGGTGAGGTATTTATAAATCGGATGTGCATTAGAACCATTCACATCGACTTTGGCAAACATAGGAAATGACACACCATAGTTGCGTTGACAGAAGCTGCCAATTTCTTCATTGCTTGATGGGTCTTGGTTAGCAAACTGATTACATGGAAAGCCTAAAATCACCAAACCTTGTTGTTGATAGTCTTGATATAGCTTCTCAAGTCCTTCAAATTGTGGGGTTAAGCCACATTGACTTGCAGTGTTCACCACCAATAAAACTTTGCCTTGATAGTCTGCAAGGTTCTTTTGCTCACCTTCTAAAAGTTCAGCCTGAAAATCATAAATTGTAGTCATACAACATCTCGCTCTGATTCAATCCATCTTATTTGCTTAATAGCTTTGTCTATTTGTTCAGCTATGCGAATTAATATTGCATACAATTATCTTGCATGCAAGTTAATTATGCGCAATATACTTTTCTTATCAACCAATCTATACTGTGAGCTAGCAAAGGTGACCTTGAGGAGTAAAGCATGACGGAATTTTCTTACTTGGATAATCAAGTGTGTTTTGCAATGTATTCCGCGACCAATGCAATGATTCGTCAATATCGTCCCTTACTTCAGGAATACGACCTAACCTATCCGCAATTTATCGTGCTGTTGGCTTTGTATGAAAAGGACAATGTGACGTTGTCTGAAATTGGACAAAAGACCTTTTTTGATTCAGGTACGCTGACGCCAATTATTAAAAAACTTGAAGAAAAGCAATTTTTAAAGCGCATTGCGGTGAAAGAAGATGAGCGTATGAAAAAGGTGATCTTGCTAGAAAAAGCACTGTCTGCAAAAGATGAAATTACCTTAATTCCTTTTAAACTCGCCTGCTCATTGGGTATGGACCCAAATGATTTGGTGGCAATTCATAATCTATGCCATCGTTTTTTAAAGGGTTTAGAGGATTCTAAACTCGAAAGTTTGAGTGAATAAATGCAGCAAGCTATTGTTGGTTTTCATATCGATGAAGAAAATCATTGGGTTGCTGATCTAGCTTGTGGTCATACGCAGCATGTGCGCCATGATCCACCGTGGCAAAATCGCCCTTGGGTGTTGACGGAGCTAGGGCGTAAGGAAAAGTTAGGGGTGATGTTGGAATGTAAAAAGTGTGATGAACTGAGATTTGTGTAACGCCGACTACGTTAAATGTCGAGATATGAACCACATTAAGCGTTACAACAAATATTTTTCTTAATCAGAATTAATCACAGCCAAACTCTATCATTACTTTAAGACCAACTTTGTATAACCCTATGGTTTTTTATATATTTAAAAACAGCACTCAATAAATTAAAATACAATTCTATGATTATGGACCTAAATAACCCATTCACAGATCATCAATATTATTTTAATAAATTCAATTGTTTACATACATTAATAAGAATAATAAATATATATAAGTTAATCTTATTTTTTAGTGTATACTCGGCTTAACTAGAAAAAAGTTTTGTCTCGGTAAATCTTCTTGCAGTATCGTAGTTTTAGTAATAATCCTTCGTTTTTTAGATTTTAAGTTTCATTATTTATTATTTTCAAAGTTACAATATTTTAAATAAACCATTAAAAATCAATAGGATATATTATGTCAAACTCAAATACTGTTAAAGGTACTGTAAAGTGGTTCAATGAAACTAAAGGCTTTGGTTTTATTCAACAAGAATCAGGTCCAGATGTTTTTGCTCATTTCAGCGAGATATCGAATTCAGGATTTAAAACCTTATTTGAAGGTCAAATGGTTGAATTCAGTATAGCTCAAGGTCAAAAAGGACCAAATGCTGTAAATATTACAGCCCTCTAATAAATAAAAGATTATAAAAAGTACCGACACGTACTTTTTATAATTTAAAACTTGTTTTTTTAGATCAAAATTAAAAAAGGATATCAATTGTTAGAAACACATGATTTGATTGCAAAATCTCCAAATGGTACTGAAATTATAGTTTCATTAATTCCTATAAATAAAATGCAAAGTACGCGTCAAGGTTTTAAAAAAATTGAAGTTGGCAAAAAAGTCCTTTTACAATCAGGTATTGAAGTTGATTTAAACTTAGATGGTCGTACCTTTTATACTTCTTTAAATCAATTATTTAAATTTAATCAAAAGGTTATTTAAATAAAATTAAAACATTTTTTTTAATTATTTCTAAGAATTTTATAAAGGTGAATAGATGTTAAAGCAAAGTATCAGCGTAAAAGATCAATTCGGTGTTAAGCACTTTATTCAAGCAACCGTAAATAATAACTTCGAAAACACCCAGTTATTTTCTGATATAAAACACATTACAGTTGAAGGTGAAAACATAAGACCCAGTCTTGAAATGTTTTTTCAAAGTAATCTAAGCGGAAAAATTTTCGAGATAGTATAAATATTTAGAATTATTGAAAATTATCTTATTTAAATGAAATACTAAGTAAGTAGAAACCCGATATAAAGTCGGTTTTCAAAACTAAAAAAGGAAGCTTTTGCTTCCTTTTCTATTTCACTTAAAACTTAGATGCCATATTTTTCACGATAAGCCTGCATATTTGCCAATGCTTCTTTCTCGCCTTTTGCATCCAAATAATCCATCAAATCTTTCATTGTGATTAAAGCATGCACTGGGATTTCGAGTTCTTTTTGTACTTCCTGAATCGCAGAAAGTTCACCTTGACCACGCTCTTGACGATCTAACGCCACTAATACCCCTGCAATCGTTGCACCAGCATTTTTTAAGATAGTCACAACTTCACGAATCGCAGTCCCCGCAGTGATCACATCATCAATGATCCAAACTTTTTGACCTGCAACCGATGCACCAACCAACACCCCTCCTTCACCATGATCTTTGGCTTCTTTACGGTTAAAACCCCAAGGAACGCTCTTACCATGTACTTGAGACAACGCAACCGCAGTTGCTGCTACAAAAGGAATGCCTTTGTACGCAGGACCAAAAATCACACCAACATTGTCACACTGAACCAATTTATCTGCATAGCCTTGTGCTAAAAGAGAGAGTGCTTCACCATCATTTAACAAACCTGCGTTAAAGAAATAAGGACTGACACGACCTGATTTTAAGGTAAACTCACCAAATTTAAGCACACCACGTGATAATGCGAGTTCAATAAAAGCTTGCGGATTAAATGACACAGGCGTTGTCATAAGGTGCTCCAAATTCATCAATTGAGGTTAAACATACGCATGATACCAAAGGATAGCTATCCAAGTGATGTAAAAATTCTTCGAGTCGTCTCAATTAACGTAAATGGGCTACGTTCATCAGTGACCAAAGGTCTACTCGAATGGTTAGAACAGTCCGATGCGGATGTCGTATGTATGCAAGAAAGCCGCATCACCCATGAACAATGGACTGATAAATTCAAACCTGAGGGTTGGTATACGCACTTATTTCCAGCTGAACGTGCAGGCTATGCAGGTACGGCAATTTATAGCCGTTTGCCGTTTATTACGGTGAAAAATGGACTTGGCTTTGAACTTGCTGACTCGCAAGGGCGTTTTATCACGGCGGAGTTTGATTTAGGACTGTCACATCCTGTTCATATTGCTTCTCTATACTTACCATCAGGTTCAAGTGGTGAAGATGCACAAGCACGTAAAGATTTATTTTTACTAGAATACGCCAAGATTTTAAAACAATGGCGAGATGAAAATAAATCGATCATCGTGTGTGGTGACTATAATATCGTGCATAAACGTATTGATATTAAAAACTGGTCAGGCAATCAAAAATCATCAGGCTGCTTACCACATGAACGTGCATGGCTTGATCACATTTATGATGATTTGGGCTATGTGGATACTTTCCGTGAAGTCCGCCAAGAAGCAGAATTATATTCATGGTGGTCAAATCGCGGTCAAGCCCGTGCGAAAAATGTCGGTTGGCGCATCGACTATCAAGCTTGCTCTCCAGACTGGAAAGCACGTACAGCTAATGCATGGGTCTATAAAGAACAGTGGTTTAGCGACCATGCCCCTGTGATTATCGACTATAAAATAAACGAATAAGTGAACAAGTGTTCACTTTGATCGCTTCTTTAGCTTACATATCGTGTCGTTTTTTGTGTATTTTTATTTATCCCCTGTAACGGCATTATAGCACCACGGCACAGGGAAGCGGTCAGGATGACCAGAAGGGATAGGACGCCGTAGGAAGATAAAATAAACTTAGTTTAAGTTTATTTGCAAGGATGAGACATTGGACGTTGAAATGAGACCCGCATGATCAGGATGATTAGATGCGGGTTTTCTCTTTTTTAGATATTCGATTTTTTTCTTGACGCTGTCTTTAGCTTTTATGCTCAATATATAAGAACAATTTA
>NZ_MELG01000090.1:21653-35193 GCF_001767535.1 Acinetobacter sp. GWC1_38_13
TTTAGAAATCTCTCAATCAACTTTATAAACAATATCGATTGGCAACTGAGTCAGTTTTTACGTTAGGCTTTCGAATAAATCTTTTCATCAATCTATATGGTTTTTCAGTATGTTCAAAATTTACGGTATTAAAAATTGCAATTCAATGAAAAAAGCTTTCGATGCTTTAACTGCCAAAGGAATTGCTTACGAATTTCATGATTATAAAAAACAAGGCATTGATGCTGAAACTTTAACAGTCTGGCTGAAAGAGATTGGCGCAGACAAAGTATTAAATAAAAAAGGCACCACATGGCGCAAACTCAGCGAAGCGGAACAAAATCATGCGACTCGTAACGAATCAAATCTGATTGAAACATTGATCGCACAACCGAGCTTGATTAAACGCCCAGTTTTACAAACTCCTCAAGGTTATGTGATCGGTTTTGATGAAGCGGCTTATGCAAATTTATCGGCTTGAAATAAGCAAACAATAAAAAACCGAGTGGATTTACACTCGGTTTTTTTATATCGAATTCGGTTTAGTTGGTACGAATCCAAGTTTGGTTACGACCTAATGCTGCAACGCCGATGTAGCCACGTAATTTAAGCTTTTTACCACCATCGATGATTTCAGCTTTCAATTTATAAGTTTTACCATTTTTAGGATCAATGATAGAACCGCCATCATAATTTGTACCGCCTGCATTTTTAAGACCATGAACAATTGTCACGCCTTTCAGCGGTTTATTTTTAAAAGTACCTTCACATTTAGTGCAGGCATTTTCCTGACCAGCCACTAAAAATTTTTGAATTGATGCATTGAGCGTACCGTCTTTTTGCTCTGTAAACTTCACAATCGCTTTCGGTTGTTTAGTATCATCATCAATCGTTTGCCAAACACTCCCGTTAAGCACATCTGCCGCATTGGCAAAAGTTGTTAAACCGAGCAATCCAAATGCTAAAGCAATTTTCTTCATTTTTGTAATATCCTTAAGGGGGTCTTTTCAAGACCAAGAGTATTGAGAATTTCTATCAATATTGCAATTCTTGATTATGACTATTGGGTATAGCCTGAGCAACAACAAAACATTGCTGTAATTACAGTGCAAGGCACATGAGTCAAAACTCTCTTAGTTATATACTGAACTAACAATATGGAAAAATTATGAAATTTGGTACTGTTTGGAAATATTATTTTACTGAATCGTTACTAAAAGCGACTATTCGCACACCGAGTCAGTTTAATTTAGCACCGAATGCGTTACGACCTGTTTTAGATCAACTTTGTCGCTTGTTTCCTCAGAATCCAACAGTACAAATTCGACCACTACATTTGGCGGGTGTTCGCGGTGAAGAAATCAAAGCTCAAGCTTCTGCAACCCAACTGATCTTTCATATTCATGGAGGTGCCTTTTTCTTAGGTAGCCTAAACACACATCGTGCGTTAATGACTGACATCTCAGCTCGTACTCAAATGCAGGTGATCCATGTAGATTATCCACTCGCACCTGAACATCCATTCCCAGAGGCGATTGATGCAATTTTTGATGTATACCAAGCACTACTGGTACAAGGAATTAAACCCAAAGATATTATTGTCTCTGGCGACTCGTGTGGGGCTAACCTTGCATTGGCGCTTTGCTTACGCTTGAAGCAACAGCCTGAACTGATGCCAAGTGGTATGATTTTAATGTCACCATATTTAGATCTGACACTCACCAGTGAATCATTACGTTTCAATCAGAAGCATGATGCTTTACTTTCGATTGAAGCTTTACAAGCAGGAATCAATCATTATTTGAAGGATGGGATTCAAGCGGATGATCCTCGCGTATCTCCTTTATTTGCTGATCTAAAAGGTTTACCACCAACGTTGGTTCAAGTCGGCTCTAAGGAAATCCTATTGGATGATTCAAAACGCTTTAGAGAAAAGGCGGAAAAAGCCAATGTCAAAGTAAACTTCAAACTTTACACAGGCATGTGGCATAACTTCCAAATGTTTAATGCATGGTTCCCTGAAGCGAAACAAGCACTAGCGGATATTGCTGAGTTTGCTCACTCATTAGATCGAAATTAACTCATTTTCTCCAAATGAAAAAAATGGTCAGCAATGGCTGACCATTGTCACTCTTAATTTATTTTTGTCATAATAGTTAAAATTTGATCGATTATTTAGATAACCAAGCCTTTTTCCAAAAAATTTTCCCTTGCGATTTAACATTAAAAACCGAGAGCTAGACTTTTTTCTCAATCTAAAGATGCTATTGTAATTTTAATAATCGTTTTTCAATTTTTTTGATGACAAATTTATACTTATAACCGTTCTTAGGAATCTGATTGCATAAAGGATGCATGTCAATGATGAAGGTTCACTTTAAGAGTTTAGCAAAACGAGAAAAATGGAATTTCTCACAACTTTGGGAGCATGAACCGCTTATCAATTGGGACATGCTGAAAAAAAGTATTTTGTTGCTAATACTCGCTGCACTGATGAGCTTGTTTGGAATTTTGTGGGACAGTTTTGTCTTGCTGAATCCTAGTACATGGCAATGGGTGAATTTACCACTTGTTCGCTCAAAACTACTCACCAACTTGATCATGCTGATCGTTTTTCTCAGCTTGATTATTCCTTGTTATTTTTACAAAGATCGAGTGTGGGTTCAGGAAATTATTCCTATTTTGAGTGTACAGATTTTTACAGTATTGCTTTGCCATACAGGCTATCTGATCGGCAGTTTTAGTCCTGCGACCATGGTGACATACGCTAGTGTAGTCGGTGTCGGTCTCATCTTGTTTGATCGTCGTATGATCTACTGCGCATTGATTCCCGCGACTATTGCTCTGCTCTTTTGTAATTTCCTCAGTATGTATGGCATCCTTCAGTATGCGCCAATATTTAATCCTGAGATCTTAAATCAAGCGGAAATGCACCCTTTCTGGGTTGGCAGTATGTTCTTCTTCCTGCTCCCAATTCTATTGGCTTGTTTGTATTTGTTTGAAATTTTACTGCAACAATGGCGTACTCGTGAAACTGCCATTCAAGCTCTGAGCCGCCTCGATCCTTTAACCAATGTCATGAATCGTAGAAGCATTAGTAATCAGCTAGAGAAGCTCAATCAACAAGCCGATCAGTTGTATTCTGTGATTTTGCTCGACCTTGATCATTTCAAAAATATTAATGATCACTTTGGACATAGTTTAGGGGACGAAGTATTAGTAAATGTCGCGAAATGCTTAACTGAAAATCTACGTGATCAAGACATGATTGGTCGCTTTGGGGGCGAGGAATTTATTATTTTGCTTCCCAACACCAGTACAACACAAGCAAAAAGTATTGCTGAACGTTGTCGAATTGCGATTTCACAATTAAGTTTTATTTCTGAAGATCATCAAGAATTTTCGGTTAGTGCTAGTTTTGGAATTAGCAGCTCACAAAATGCCAGTGAGTCACACTTAATTATTAGTCAAGCTGACCAAGCATTGTATGCAGTCAAAGCAAATGGGCGCAACCAAGTCAAAGTATTTAGTGAGCTGGTGGGTTGATCAATTAAAGAGGGAAATTCCCTCTTTTACTTTTCGTCTATTTCTTTAAATATTCATCTCGAGTCTGACGATATGGCTCATCAAATGGTACAAACATTTGCTCTTGTTTTGCTTCCGCAATCCACTGTTGAACCGATGGTAAAGACAAAATCTTGTCTATATAGCTTTTGCCTGATGCTGAAATAGGTAAGTCAAAACATTCAAAACGCATCACCACTGGTGCATAAAATGCATCGGCAATACTAAACTCACCACACAAAAACTGATCTTCGCTTGGTCGCTCTGACCAAATTTGATCAATACGTGCGACTTCATTACGCAGTTGCTCATGCTCAACCCAAAGCTGTTTTCCTATATGTGATAAATCCGCTTCAACATTCATCGGACAAAGATTGCGCAAATTATGAAAACCACTATGCATTTCTGCACTAATACAACGTGCGCGGGCACGTAACTTTTTATCTTGAGGTAATAAATTTTTATCAGGATGTTGTTCAGCAATATATTCTGCAATCGCCAGACTATCCCAAACAATAATATCCCCATCAACTAAAGCAGGTACTTTTCCTGTTGGATTAAGTTTTAGAATTTCAGTTTTGAACTGGCTATCTGGCTCAAAACTATCAAACTGAATCCAATGTTCTTGAAATGCAATACCCGCCTGTTTTAACAAAATCCACGGACGCATCGACCATGTGGAGTAATTTTTATTTCCGATGAACAGTTGATAACTCATAATGATTTCTCTTTTAATGCAGCGAGTTGTTGTATTAGTTCAGATTTCTGGAATGCACCCGTCAAACGTAAAGCACGTATTTCTCTCTTTTGTTGATCTAAGAATAAATAAGTTGGCGGACCTAATATGTCCCATTGATTGAGTAAGTTCTGATGCGATAGATCATACTGACTGAGGTCAAGCTTGATCAAATAATAAGGCGCCAAAGCATGTTGGACCTCTGAGTCTTTTAAAATCCGATGCTCAATCGGTTGGCATGCTACACACCAGTCTGCATACACATCAACCACGATCATTTGATCTTTCGGCGCAGTTGCAAGAAGTTGTTCAAACTCATCTGCTGTTCGTGCAATATGCCAAGTAGCAAGTTGATCAGCTTGTTGCGTTGTCAAATTCTGTACATGCTGATATTGATTAAATGCCAAAAAAGGAACAACAACCAATAACAATAATGCGTATAGCCATTTTAATTGGCTCGTCTTCACAAAGAGTCGATACGCTGCAAAAACAATAAATCCAAGACCTAATAATAGACTGAGAATCTGCATCGCCAATTCAGGCAGAAGTGGTCGAATAAAATACAAACTGAGCGCTAACATCAAAAAAGCAAAAATCACCTTGATTTGATGCATCCATTCTCCCGCTTTAGGAAGTGCTTTTGCACCAAGTACACTCGCCAAAAGCAAAGGTATACCCATCCCGAATCCGAGCGTAAACAAGAGTAATGCACCTTGCCATTGATTTTGGGTCTGTGAAATAAACAGTAGCGTTCCAGCAAGTGGAGCAGTCATACAAGGACCAACCAACAAAGCTGAAATCATTCCCATCACACTTGCGCCAATTAAGGTGCCACCTTGTTGCACCGATTGCATTCGATCAAGATGATTGACCCATTTTTGTGGTAGTTTAATTTCAAATAAACCAAATAAATTGAGTGCGAAAACCACAAACAATAAACTAAAGGCAATTAATGTTCCTGGCTGTTGAAGCCACCGTTGAAAGTTCAACCCTGCAGCTGATGCGATTAATCCCAGTACCGCATATACCATCGCCATGCTGATCACAAAGGTCAATGCAATCATCCATGCTTTAACACCTTTATGTTCACGCACGATCAATGATGTCAAAATAGGCAACATCGGCAATGAACATGGCGTGAATGCCAGTAAAATCCCTAATCCTAAGAATAAAGCCAAACTATAAGCTAAAGAATGTTGTTCTAATGTGCTCGACCATTTCTGATCTTGGGCCATAACAGTATTGTTGCTGTCAGCTGTTGATTGATCTTGTGGCGTTTCACTTAATACTGCGTTATTTGTATTCGCTGCCTGAGCAGATCGAGCAACATCTAAAAAACGCTTTTGAGAGTTTGCAGTGGTATTTTGCATACTCACTAAACCATCAATATCGGTTTGAAAGTCAATCGTTTGAGGTGGGTAACAAATTCGATCTTTGGCACAACCCTGCCATGTGACACGGTAGTGCTGCGATGCTAGTGTCGGAATATTGAATTCAACTTGCTGATAATAAACTTGGCTATGACCATAGTTTTCATCATATTGATCAACGGCTTTGGGCAAATCCAACGCAACAGCTTGATTGCCTTGCTGAACTTCAAATTTATGTTGATATAAATAATAGTTTGGCTGAATTTCCCAACGTAATCGTGCTTGATCGGTTTGCGTCGATTCAACTGAAAATGTAAATGCCTCTTCAGGGCTCAATAATGGTGCTGCTGAATTTTCTTGGGCGTAGGTTAAAGACCCACATAACAGCAATAATGTACCCAAAAAGTATTGGATCAGCGAGACACTAGCCTCACCCCGAACATTCATTTTCATATCATCTCTCTATGTTCTCTCAAATGCCCGATTTCTTGAATGGCAGTTCAACATAGAGCATTTGAGAGATCATCTATCAGAATAAAACGGATACGCCTAAACCACCGTTATAACTTCTCACATCACCATCTAAATCAACACCCACACTTGCATCAAGCTGTGCACGATCATTGATGGCATAAACCAGACCAGTCCCTAAACCATATTGATAGTCTTGGCTCTCTGCTTTGCGATAAATAAACTCAGAATATCCTGATAATTTACCTGCAATTTTATAATCAATGGTTGGAATCGCTGTCACTGCCCAATTACTATTTTGTGCTTCATAGCGCATGGTAATTGACGTACCGATTAAATCACTGAACTCATAGGCAACAGCTGAAGTTAAACTATAAATATCATCATGTGCTGTGAATTCATCATTACCCGTTGCAATAATCGCTTCAGCTAACACCGCCATCGATAAACGATCATCTTTAAGATCAATCGCTTTCTTTAAACCAATACTGACATCGCCTAAACCATCAGTTTCAGTTTTAAATCCAGCTCGCTTGTGTTGTTGCCATACTGGACCTTGCCAACCTAATTGCAGTTCTAGACCATTTGCTAAACCTGTACGCAACAACATATCGCCATTTAGGGTTAAAGTTTTATCTTTTACACCTTCAATATTTTGTTCTTGGTAACTTACTGTTGGTAAGCCCTGTTCCCAAGCAAGTTGACCAACAGGTGTAATCCCTGTTCCGATCCCTGCACCAGGACGATCAAATGAAAATTCTGCCGCAAAAGTCGTGCTTGCTAGCATTGACGCAGCCACAAAAGTTAAAGCATTAAGCTTCTTCATGATGAACCCCTTTTCCTTGTTTTCGCTAAACTTATGCTGTTAGCTCTTTTGACATTTTAGCGCCATGCTGACGCAATAATTCGAGTGTCTCGCGCTCTTCTTTCAGCGATTCTGACCAATCAATTTCATCAAAATCACAATCAAAGAATAATTGGCTAATCGAAGATAAAATCGTTAGTCCTTCTTCATCACGTGTATTTGGATCAACTTTTTCGTCTAGTAAACGCTGTACCACAGGGACACATGCCGAGCTTGCAGCATCCCAAAGCGGACCATAAAATTCTTCAGCATCCCACAAATGTAGATTTGCTTTGGCTTGAATTAATGCGTCTAAAATAGCAAGATAAACGTGAAGTTCTTGTTGTTTTTCATCTTCACTTAATGGCTTGCCAGCTTCATAAGCCTCACAAATTTTTTCCCACCACGCAAACAAACCATCACAAAGAACTGAAACAGGTGGTCCTTGTTCTGGATCAATAAAGTTTGGGTCAAGTCCTTCAGCAAGTAATGCTTGTACTTGGTCTAAATCGAGTTGTTGTATGGCTTGCACCAAGGCCTGTTGCTGATTGCTTAACATGACCAATTCTCACAAAGTATTTAATTCGCCTATTATGCCGAAGATCCCATCGGGATTTTATAAAACGACCTAAAAATCATGTATAAATTTGATACAGGCATAAAAAAAGCCCAATACTGGGCTTTTTTTAAACGCGCTCACTACGCCTCATCATCTACTTTTATATCATCATCGACATCAACATATTCTGGTAAAGCTCCACGATGGTGGTCTTTTTTCTCATATAAATGTTCCAAACTACGTTGTAATTTATCAATTGCACCATGAATAGATGCATCGATATTTGCAGCTTTGTGTGTCACAGCTACAGGTTTCATACCTGCTGGACGGGCTTCGATCATACAGCGTTTGTCATGATCTCCCGTTTTTTCCCCATTTTCATCACTAATATGAACCGAAAAATGTGTAATACGTTCGCTATAACGTTGAAATTCTTGTGTAAGCTCTGCACGGATATAACTAATTAAACGTTCGCTACCATGGATGTTTTTATCTGTACGGATTTCAATATTCATAAATATCTTCCTCTCTTCTATATTGAGACGGTTCTACGAAGCTTTTTATTCAGCACACTTTGAGCATGCATTCATTCAGTGCAGTTGTATATTCTGATTATGTAAATGCTTGTCGTCTCCTTGCTTCACATCAGTTGTGTTTCAGTTATTTAGAAGATCTTCTATAATTCCAATATCTGTCTTTCATCAGAAATATGCAAGCTGATTTTTGACATTTTTATTAAAACTTGATCAAAAAGATTCTCTTACCGAATCTTATCTTTAGCAGAGCTTTTACCGTATACAATTCTTTTGAGCATTTGGTCAAATTTGGCTTTATTTTTGCTTCATAACTTGTATGCTTTACACGCCTTTTGTGGGGGAGATTTTTTAAATGCAATTGAAGCAACTTGCGGCTACATCTTTATTGTTATCTACAGCAGTTTTCGCTCAAGCGAAACCAATTTGGCAGGATTTCAGCCTAACGGGTTTATACGGCGAAAACTACGAAGTGGTTGATGAAAAACAAACAACTTTAACAGTTGAATATGCGGCAAAAGTAAAATATGCCGATGTGTTCTTCTTTATGGATCGTATGCGTGGTAGCGACGATCATAAAAGCACTTATTTCGAGCTTTCTCCACGCTTGAGCTTGGGTGAGGTTTCAGGTCAGAAACTTGCTTTTGGTCCGATTAAAGATGTGTTGATCTCAACGACTTGGGAAAGTAACAATGATGACTTTTCTAGTTTTGATAACTTCTTATACGGCGTAGGTTTCGATCTTGCAATTCCTTATTTCCAATATGCGAATGTCAATTTCTACCGTGCAAATAATGAAAATACAGCAGATGACTATCAAATGACTATCGCTTATGCGGTTCCATTTAAAGTATCTAGCGAAGATTTCTTAGTTGATGGTTTCCTTGACTGGTCTACAGCAGAAAAAGACCATGCGAGTGAACTTAACTGGACAACCCAATATAAATGGAATGTAGGTAAACACATTTCACCTGAAACACGTTTATATTTGGGCGTAGAACATTCTGTTTGGAATAACAAGTTTGGTATCAAAGGCAGCGACGAAAATAATGTCAGTGCTTTAGTGAAATACCATTTCTAAACGGTTTTGACTGATCAAAACAGCAAGGAATTCCTTGCTGTTTTTTTTAGATCGCGCATATTGAAATAGATGAATTTTCTTTTATTTTGTTATGTCTCACGATCTTATACTTGCAACGCATACACTACAAAACTCTTATCAAATTCGTTTTGCAACTACTGATGATCTCGAGCAGATTCTCACTATTTATAATCATGAAATCATCACGGGCACAGCCAACTGGAATGATCAAGCCGTAACTTTAGCGCAATATCAACAGCGCTTTCAGGAGATGCAACAACAGCAATTTCCTATGATTGTAGTTGAAGATCAGTCATTGAGAAAAATTGCGGGTTATGCCTATTACTCTGCCTTTCGTAGTATTACAGGCTATCGACACAGTATTGAACATTCTGTTTTTATTGATCCGAATTATGCTCGTCAGGGTTTAGGTAAAGCCCTCATGCAACAACTGATTCATCTTGCGACTCAACAGCATATGCATGTCATGGTGGCAGCGATTGATAGCGAAAATATGGGTTCAATCGTATTACATCAACAACTGGGTTTTATTCAAACTGGCTATATGCCACAAGTGGGACAAAAGTTTGACAAA
Source organism: Acinetobacter sp. GWC1_38_13 (assembly GCF_001767535.1). NCBI lineage: Bacteria > Pseudomonadati > Pseudomonadota > Gammaproteobacteria > Moraxellales > Moraxellaceae > Acinetobacter > Acinetobacter sp. GWC1_38_13. Next base: position 31,386 of record NZ_MELG01000090.1, read on the forward strand.
TGGCGTGATTTAGTTTTGATGCAGCTACAATTGAGTCGTTCATAAACAGAACAATTTCATCTCTACTATGCATATGTAGTTGGTTAGAATAAAAACATCTCATTTACAAAATAATTTAAAACATGAAAATTTCACAACTCGCTTTAATCATTACATGTGCTTCAGCAACAACCGTTAGTTTTGCAGAAACGTCTTTTGAGCAAGAATTACAGCAAGGCTGTGCCAAAGTAAAACAATACGCTCTAAATGGGAAAAAGCTCTACGACCAAAAGCAATATGCCAAAGCAGTGAAACAATTTGAAGATCAAGCCGCATGGGCACATTTCTGCCAAATGAATGCTGAAGAAAGCGGTATTAAAGTGACTGATCGAGAGATTGAAATAGCCAATAATAATGTCGGGTTGAGTTATGCAAAATTAGGTAAACCACAATGGGCAAGAGTATGGTTTTTAAGAGATGAAGATTCAAAAATCAGTCTATACAATTTAAAACAGCTTCCTAAACCGCAGATCACGAAAGACCTACAAGGCACGTATGTAAGAGCCAATGGTTTCGGACAATGGGATTACATCACGGTCAAGAAACAACAAAATAAATATCTAATTAATTTTGAAGGTTATTATTTTGGCATTCGTGGTCTTATTTATGGTCCCAATTTAGGTGAGTTTGATACCACAATGCCGATCACTGCAAAGCAAGCCAACTATCATTATGAGGACTGCCAGATTAAGCTTCAATTTACGAATGATACAAATAATGGTCAAAAAATTGAGGTGAAACAAAATAGTGGCGAGTCTGGATGTGGTTTTGGGCATAACGTCTATGCGGGCGGCACGTTCTATAAGGTTGAAGGTAAATAAATGATCTTTACCCTCAAACTCAACAAAAAATTTAAGAAAACTTATGAGTCTCGGAAACGTCATTCACAACCTGCGTAATCTTTGAAAGATATTGTTTCTGCGAAACAATAGAAAAAATCCAAGAATTGAACAGGTTTTGTGAATGACAATGCCTTTGGTTACTTTGGGCAAAACCAAAGTAACTCCAGCGGAAGGCGTATTTAAAAATTAGAAGACTACTAGGTATGACTCCGAAAGATAATCATTTTTTTAATATCTAGTTTCTAAATAGTAAAATGAGATATATAGGGTCGATACTAAATCGCCACCAATTCCCGAATCCCCTTTTCCGGCATTTCTGCACCTTGCCCGTTTGCAATCACTTGACCACGCGCCATCACTGTATAGTTATCTGCCAATTCTTCAGCAAAATCGTAAAACTGCTCCACCAAAACGATCGCCATTTCACCCTGATCTGCCAATTTACGAATCACTCGACCAATGTCTTTGATGATCGAGGGCTGAATCCCCTCAGTCGGTTCATCCAAAATCAAGACTCTTGGCTCTGAAGCCAACGCTCTCGCAATCGCGAGCTGTTGCTGTTGACCACCTGACAAATCTCCACCACGGCGATGCTTCATTTCATCCAAGACAGGAAAAATTTCGTAGAGATGACTCGGTACTTTTCGAGTTTTCGCACCTGAAAATTTCGCCATACCAATTAAGATATTTTCCTCTACGGTTAAAGTTGAAAAAATATCTCGTCCTTGCGGCACGTACGCCAATCCTGCACGTACTCGTTGCTCAGGGGACATTTTGGCAATATCTTTGCCATCTAGCAAAATCTGTCCTGATTTAATCGGGAGAATCCCCATCAAGCATTTCAGCAAAGTGGTTTTGCCGACGCCATTACGTCCTAGAACGACACTGCATTCCCCTACAGGCGCTTGAAAAGACACGTCACGCAGAATATGACTACCACCATAAAACTGGTTAATTTCTTTCACTTCTAACATGGCAGTCTCCTAGCGTCCTAAATACTTTTCAATCACATCTTCATTGGCTTGTACCTCTGCCAATGTGCCCTCTGCCAAAATTGCGCCTTGCGCCAATACCGTAACTTTCTCACTGATGGTGTCAATAAAGCTCATGTCATGTTCTACGACCACAAGCGTATGATTTTTTTTCAATTCCAAACACAGTTCAGCAGTGCGTTCTGTTTCCGCATCAGTCATTCCTGCCACAGGCTCATCCAATAAAATCAGCTTCGGACGTTGCATCAATAACATACCGATTTCTAACCACTGCTTTTGACCATGAGATAATAATCCTGCGGGCTTTTTTACAAATTCCTTTAAGCGAATTTGTTCTAAACTTTCCTCCAATGCTAACTGCGCTTCTGGATCAAGTCGGCTAAACAAGCTCTTTTTCACTCGCTTATCTCGTGGTGCCGCGAGCAGTAAATTTTCCATGACTGTGAAATTTTCAAATACCGTTGGTTTTTGAAATTTGCGCCCAATCCCAGCTTCGGCAATTTGCTCGGTACTCATTTTGGCAAGATCATAGTTTTGTCCAAAAAAAGCAGTGCCCGTGGTTGGACGCGTTTTCCCTGTAATCACATCCATTAGTGTGGTTTTCCCCGCACCATTTGGTCCAATGATGCAGCGTAATTCACCTTCAGCGATGTACAGTGATAAATTATTGAGAGCGCGAAACGAATCAAACCACACACTGACTTTTTCCAAATACAAGGCAATCCCATGACTAAAATCTGCGCCTTCAGTTTTGGCGCGTCCATAGCCCTCGCCGAGTTGACCGCCATGTTGAGCTGAGTCTAGGAATAAATCACTCATTTAATTGCTCTCCTTTTTAAAACGGTCAAATAAACCAATCACACCTTTCGGTAAGAAAATCGTCACCACGATAAATAAAGCACCTAAGATCAATAACCAAGCTTCTGGTGCTGCAACTGTGAAATAAGTCTTCACAGCATTGATTAAACCTGCACCAAGAATCGGTCCGATCAATGTGCCACGACCACCTGCGGCAACCCACACTGCCATTTCAATCGAGTTGACTGGATTCATTTCACTTGGGTTAATAATGCCAACCTGTGGCACATACAACGCCCCTGCGATACCTGCAATCACTGCCGATAACACCCACGCTGAAAGCTTGTACCACAGCGTACGATAACCCAAATATTGCAAACGGTTTTCGCTGTCACGAATCGCGCCCAACACACGCCCATAAGGACGATTCATCAGTTGACGTAAGCCGATAAAGCACAGCATCAAAGTCAAAGCGGTGACAAAACATAAACTGGCACGCATTGGCGCAGAAGTGATGTCAAAACCGAGTAAGGTTTTAAAACCCGTGAAGCCATTGTTACCACCAAAACCCGTCTCATTGCGGAAGAACAAGAGTGCCGCTGCAAAGGTCATGGCTTGGGTAATAATTGAGAAATACACACCCTTGATTTTGGAGCGAAAGGCAAAAAAACCAAAAATAAAGGCAACTAAGGCAGGCACAGATAAAACCAAAATCATCGCCCAAGCAAAGTGCTCAGTCCCCACCCAATACCAAGGGAGTTCTGTCCAACTGAGGAAACGCATGAAATCAGGTAAGCCATCGCCTGCGGCTTCGCGCATCAAGTACATGCCAAAGGCGTAACCACCCAAGGCGAAATATAAGCCGTGCCCCAAGCTTAAAATCCCTGCATAGCCCCACACTAAATCCAATGCCAACGCGACCAAAGCCAAGCACATGATTTTGCCAATCAACGTAATCCAATACGCTGACAGATAAAATGCCGAATCAGGTGATAACAAATGCAACCACGGCAAAGCCAGTAACACGGCAAAACAAATGGCAATCGCGATTGCGCTATACGGTTTATCTGCAAATAAAGAAGTGATTTTCATTGGCTTACTCCACGAAACGACCTTTGATGGCAAACAAACCTTGTG
>NZ_MELG01000091.1:0-7782 GCF_001767535.1 Acinetobacter sp. GWC1_38_13
TTATTTGAAAGGAAACTTTTAAGGTCACTCTTTGTGCCTGATAAAAAAATGGCGAAAACAAGAAGAACCTCAATTGAAGTTCTTCTTGTGATATTTGTGGGACAGCAGTGAAAGTCAGCCCCCACCAACCAAGGTTAAAAGGAATCCCTGTACGCGCGTGACGTACAGTCGTTAAAACCGCGATGCCAAACCACCACAAGCCAAAGCCCAATAACACCAAACCACCAATGACGCCTATGGCTGGCACTATTGTCGCCAATTCTTCTAATCCAACAGCATTCAAAATACGTGGAGCTTGCTGACCGAGTAACAACAAAGCCAATGCCTCTGTTCCAATCGGTCCTAAACATAACCAGCTAGAAATCGCGACTTCTTTTTCAGGCAACTGATGCAAAGCCAGACGTAACATTAAAATGGTTAAGATTGCAAAAGCAGGCAATACAGAAATCCCCCACAGCACATACCCCATGATCAAGATCGCTAAAGCATGCTGATCCGCGGCCAAATGCTGTAATAGTAATCCTGCAGAACTCGCAGCCACCTCACATGCCACGATTGGCAACAGCCAAACCGCAGTCATACGTTGCAATTGATGGTCCTGACAGCTAAACATACAAAATGGCACCACCCAGGCAATCAGCACCGCAAAAAATACATCGAGATACCAAAGATAAGTCGCTATCTGAACCGCAATATCACCATATAAATGCACCCCAAAGCTCAGGAAACCATTCGCAATCGTCGCTAGTCCCATCGGTATCGCACCTAAAAACAAGCTCATGTTTGGGTGGTTAAAAATCTGTTTTGCTTCAGTCAGAAATAGAATCCAACGCAAGCCATAAAGAATACTGAAAGTGATAAATAGCAAGATATTGAACTGCCATAATTTAGTCGCAAGCATAAACAAGACTGATGAAGCAAAAGGCAGCTGTGCTAAAATCATCGCCACCACACCTGTTCCCATCGTGGCGGTAAACCAGTTTGGGGTAAAATGGCGAATCACATCTCTGCTTTGTTCTAGCTGATAAAATGGCTTTTTCATCTCTTTCTCGATCTATAGCGACGATTAAGCTATCTTAAGCGACCCAATTAATAAGAAAAACTGATTTATTTTTATTTAATGAATCAATAAAAATGATATATTGCGTTTAAATATTGAAATTTCCTTGCGTAAAAACACAACAACAAGACGAATCGCTGAGAATATGGCAATATATAGCCTTTGCAAAATTCACTGAATTTAACGCCCATGAAGTTGCTTCGTCTCAACGCATTATCGCCAGATTTTCAGTTACCTCCGAGCGCGGTAACGATTGGCAATTTTGATGGTGTCCATCTGGGTCACCAAGCGATGATTGCTCAACTGAAAACATTGGCTGATGCCAAAGGCTTAAAAACATTAGTGATGATTTTTGAGCCACAACCGCTTGAATTTTTTAAAGGTTATGACGCACCACCACGTATTAGCTCGCTCAGAGAAAAAGTAGAATATTTAACTGAGTTAGGGGTGGATTATATTGCTGTCGCCAAGTTTGATCAGTATTTTAGAAGTCTTAATGCAACCGAGTTTGCTGAGTTACTCAAATTAAAACTCAATGCTCAAAGCTTAGTATTAGGTGATGACTTTCATTTTGGTAAAGACCGCCAAGGCAATAGCGAATTCCTACGCGATTATGGATTTGACGTCACTAATTTAAATACGGTGGCTTTAAATGGTGAACGTGTGAGTTCAACTCGTATTCGCCAAGTTTTACAAGCAGGTGATCTTGCTTTAGTTGCTAAATTATTGGGTCGTCCATACAGCATTACAGGTCGTGTGCAATATGGCGATCAGATTGGACGTACCCTTGATTTTCCAACGATTAATGTCCGTTTAAATCGCCATAAACCGTGTTTAAGTGGTATTTATGCGGTGGACGTGGTATGTGAGAATGCTTCTCTCACAGCCAAAATTCAACATATAGATACTGAGTTGAATGGAATTGCTGGTTATCAAGCTGATAGTTTGTTTGGTGCAGGTCATGTCGGGACACGTCCAGCTATTCAACAAGATCATCCAGAGTGGCGATTAGAAGTACATTTCCCTGATGTTTCTGCTAATCTGTATGGCCTATTGATGCGGGTAACTTTTCTTCACTATTTACATGGCGAACTGAATTACCCTTCGCTTGAAGCACTCAAAGCTGGGATTGATGATGATGTGCAAAAACTACGAGACTATCGTAAGCGCACACCAGAATTTCCTTTTTAAATTTTAAATTTCATTTTTGTAGAACATGTCAGTTTAGACTGATAAAACTGGAAGAAAACTTGCATGAGCGATAAGCAAACTCCTGAAAATGCAGTGGATTATAAAGCCACACTCAATTTGCCTGATACTGAATTTGCGATGAAAGCAAATTTGGCTGTGCGTGAAGCCAAATGGTTAGAAGAGTGGTATGCCGACAACATTTATCAGCAGATTCGCGCATCGCGTATTGGCAAGAAAAAATATGTACTTCATGACGGCCCTCCATATGCCAATGGTCAAATCCACTTAGGTCATGCAGTCAATAAAGTTCTAAAAGACATCATCATCAAAAGCCGCGTGATGGATGGCTTTGATGCACCTTATGTTCCTGGTTGGGACTGTCACGGATTACCGATTGAGCTTAAAGTAGAAGAAAAAGTGGGTAAGGTTGGTGTCAAGGTCGACGCATCTACCTTCCGCAAAGCCTGCCGTGAATATGCTTACACACAAGTCGAGTTACAGAAAAAAGACTTCGTGCGTATGGGTGTGTTTGGTGACTGGGATAACCCATACCTCACCATGAACTTTAAACAAGAAGCTGACATTGTACGCTCGTTGGGTGCGATTGCTAAAGCGGGTCATATTGAACCAGGTTTGAAGCCTGTGAACTGGTGTTTGGACTGTGGTTCTGCACTTGCAGAAGCAGAAGTTGAATACGAAGACAAAAAATCTGATGCAATTGATGTAGGTTTCACCGTCATTGATCTTAAAGATTTAAGCGCACGTCTAAGTATTGATGTTCAAGATGTGACTGATATTGTCATTTGGACAACTACACCGTGGACTTTACCTGCCAACCAAGCTGTTGCAGTACATGCCGACATTGACTACCAACTGGTACAAGTAAGTACTGAACGAGGCTCACAAAACTTCATTCTTGCCAAAGATTTAGTTGAATCAGCAATCGAACGTTACAAGCTCGAAAATCCAGTTGTATTGGCTGATTTTAAAGGCGCTGTCATTGAGAAGCTATTATTACAACATCCTTTAATTACTGATCGTCAAGTCCCAGTAATTGTTGGTGAGCACGTAATTGCGACTAGCGGTACAGGTGCCGTACACACTGCTCCTGGACACGGTGTGGACGACTATAAAGTCGGTCTGCAATACAATCTAAAAGTCGATAATCCAGTTGGTGGTAATGGCGTATATTTACCAACTGCACCGATTTTTGCGGGTGAGCACATCTACAAAGCCAATCCAAAAATTATCGAAGCTTTGGGTGCTGTAGGTCGTTTATGGGCACATCAGCCGATTAAACATAGCTATCCACATTGCTGGCGTCATAAAACACCGATTATCTTCCGTGCAACACCACAATGGTTTATCAGCATGGATGCCAAAGGTTTGCGTCAAACTGCTTTAAATGCGATTGAGAATGACATCGAATTTGTTCCAGATTGGGGTAAAAATCGTATTCAATCGATGATCGAAGGTCGTCCTGACTGGTGTATCTCACGTCAACGTACTTGGGGCGTACCAATCCCATTCTTTGTACACAAAGATACTAATGCATTACACCCTCGTACACCTGAACTCATTGAAGAAGTCGCTAAACTGATCGAACAAGAAGGTATTGATGGTTGGTATAACCGCGATGCTAGCGACTTCATTGGCGCAGATGCTGAACAGTACAATGCCGTACGCGATACACTTGACGTTTGGTTTGACTCAGGTACTACACATTATGCAGTGTTGCGTGAACGTGAAGAGTTACAAGACCCTGCAGATTTGTATCTTGAAGGTTCAGACCAACATCGTGGCTGGTTCCAATCGTCATTGTTAACTTCAATTGCGATTAATGAACGTGCACCGTATAAAGGTCTACTCACTCACGGTTTCGTCGTGGATGAGAAAGGTCGTAAAATGTCTAAGTCATTAGGCAACATCATCACCCCACAAGACATCATCAAAGATATGGGTGCAGATGGTTTACGTTTCTGGATTGCTTCGGCTGACTATCGATATGAAATGACCGCAGGTAAAGAAATCTTTAGCCGTGCGTCTGATGGTTATCGTCGTATCCGTAACACGTTACGTTTCTTGTTGGCAAACTTAAATGGTTTCAAGCCATCAACAGATGCTTTACCTGTAAACGAATTGATCGCATTAGACCAATACATCTTGCAACGTGCTGCTGAAGTACAAAAAACCATTCAGCAAGCCTATGAAGAGATGAACTTCCACATTGTAACTAACGCATTGACCAATTTCTGTATCAATGACTTAGGTGGTTTCTATCTCGACATCATCAAAGATCGTCAGTACACCACCAAAGCAGATTCACAAGCTCGCCGTTCAGCACAAACTGCGCTGTATCATTTAGTACAAGCTTTTGTGCGCTGGATGTCACCAATCCTGAGCTTTACTGCTCAAGAAGCTTGGCCATTGATCCCAGAGCAAACTGAGAAATATGTATTTACTGCTGAATGGTATGACATCCCAACGGCATCAACAGCAAACTTGCTTTCAGAAGCAGATTGGCAAACATTGATTAGCGTAAAATCAGCAGTAAATAAACAGATTGAAGCAGCACGTAACGCTAAACTTGTTGGTAGTAACTTATCTGCAAAAGTTGAACTTTGGGCAGATGAAGCATTACAAACATTATTAAATCAGTTGGCTGATGAATTACGTTTCGTCTTGATCACGTCTCAAGTCATCGTTTACCCGTATGCTGAACAAGGTGAAAGCACTGACTTAACAGGATTACGTGTCAAAGTTTCTGCGGCTGATGGTGAAAAATGTGTACGTTGCTGGCATGTATTGCCAGACGTGAATACCCACGTTGGTCATGCTGGTTTATGCGCTCGTTGTATCGTCAATGTCACTGGTAGTGGCGAAGTGAGAAAGTATGCCTAATACACAAGCAAAAAAAGGCTTGTTCCAGTTTTATCCTCATAATCTCATGTGGCTTGGACTTTCAGTCCTTGCCATTGTGTTAGATCAATGGACAAAATGGATTGCAAGTACACACTTAAACTATGCCGATCCTGTTCCTGTATTACCTTTCCTGAATTGGACATTACTGCATAACTATGGTGCTGCATTCAGTTTTCTTTCTGATGCTGGTGGCTGGCAACGTTACTTTTTTACTTCTTTAGCAGGCTTTGTCTCGATTATCTTTATTTTTTGGTTAATGAAAATGCCAAAAAAAATGATCATCCTTCCGATGGCAATTGCATTAATTCTCGGTGGTGCTATAGGCAACCTTATAGACCGCGTCTCATTGGGTTATGTCGTTGACTTTATTCATGTCTATTATCAAGACAGTCACTTCCCTGCTTTTAATATTGCAGATAGTGCGATTACCTTAGGAACAATCCTGCTACTTATTGATACTTTCTTCCTTGAAAAGAAACGTATCCAAAATGCGGAAACAAAAAATGTCTGAAATTATCCAACCAAACGAAGAAATTCGGATTGAAGATGGTTCAAAAGTTGATTTACATTTTTCAGTATCGATCGAAAATGGTGTTGAAATTGATAATACCCGTGGTCGTGAAGAGCCTGTTAGTCTAGTCATTGGGGATGGCAACCTACTCCCAGGATTTGAAAAAGCATTATTTGGTTTACGTGCAGGCGATCGTCGTACTGTACATTTACCGCCAGAAGATGCTTTTGGTCCATGGAATCCTGAAAATATTCAAACTTTTGATACCGTGAAGTTTGAACAACGTCCTATCATCGGGCATATGATTGAATTTGAAGATAAAGCTAAAGCAACCTTGTTTGGCATCGTAAAATCAGTCAATGATGACATCACAGAGATTGACTTTAATCATCCACTTGCTGGTAAAAACATTACCTTTGAAGTTGAAATCTTTAAAGTGACCCCAGCAGGTCAGCAAGGCATCAAATTGATGTAACACAAAAGCTCTCAAATGAGAGCTTTTTTTAACGCTAAAGAATTGTATAAGATCATAGAAACATTCATTTTTAAATCAAAGCAATAACACATAGGATTTTAAATATGCTCATTTATATTATTGTCGGCAGTGTTCGTGAAAGTCGAACTGCAATTAAAGTTGCAAACTGGGTACAACAAGCAATCTCTGAGCTCACATTAAATAATCTTCAAACAGAAATCGTCGATCTTAAAGAGTGGGATTTACCGTTATTTGCAGGTGCTCACCCACCTGCAACAGGTATCTATGACCAACCTAAACAGCAAGCTTGGGCAGATAAAATTGCACAAGCACAAGGATTCATATTTATTAGCCCTGAATATAACCATGGCTATAGTCCAGCACTGAAGAATGCCTTGGATTATGTCGGTAAAGAATGGCAAGGCAAACCAGCAGCTTTTATCGGCTATGGTTCAACCAATGGTTCACGTTCAATTAGCCAAATTCGTCAAGTAACTTCAAGCTTAGGAATTATTGATCCAAATGCAGTGATTGAAATTCGCGACATCTTTAAACGTAATAAAGACGAAAAATTTGAAGCCAATGAATTTGAAGTAAAAGGATTAGCAGCACTCGTTGCCAAATTACAGAAATATAATATCGCCTAATTGTACGTCTAGGCGTACATTGATCAGGTAGATTTACGTCTATTCCACTGTTGACTTGACCGCTAATATAAGATGCATAAAGAGACAGGAAGTCTCATCGAAAATAACAAGATACGCAGGAAGCGGTCGTTGATAAGGAATATAAACGACAAGAAACTGAATACTAAGAAGCCCCGTCAAGATGATGGGGCTTCTTTTTATCTATTCTTTCTCTAGCAATTGCTGAATTCTTTTTTGATAATTATTTAAAAATCCTTTGTCACTCTAAAATGTTCTGTTTCCTCATAAGATATCACTCTAATCCCTGTGTCCGAAAACTGATAAATTTTGGCATTTGGATAAACCAATAAAATAGGAGAATGGGTAGCAATAATAAATTGAGATTGCTCCTGACATAAACGATCTAAAACCGATAAGGTTGTCATCAACATCGTTGGAGACAAGGCTGCTTCTGGTTCATCTAAAAGGTATAAACCTTTCCCTTTTAATTTTATTGTTAATAATTTTAAGAAAGCCTCCCCATGTGAGCGTAAGTGTATATCTCCCCCATACTCCACAAAATAGTTCACTTGTTCATATAAGTTGCAACGTTATAAAAGCTCTCGGCACGTAAAAAGTAATAATCTTGAGGCTTCTTATAGCTTTTTATCGTTCGAATCGCCTGATGCAAACTTCTGAAAAAACCAAAGCAAGTGCTAAGGCCTCAAGAATGGTCGATTTCCCTGAACCATTCTCCCCGACAAAGAAAGTTACTTGTGGGTGAAACTTGATGCTTTCTAAATCGTTAACAGCTGGTACGACATAAGGGTAGCTAGCCCAATCCAAAGACTCAGGCGACTTAAACTTTACAGCTCGAATATAAGGTCTTTCTTGCATAAAATATTGGGAAATTTATTATTTGTTATAGCATGCTAGATTTTAAGTTTAAAAAATACCTTAATTCATTTATGAACGTCTTAAGCTGTCATATGCAAAA